>NZ_JAYFFB010000007.1:0-41994 GCF_034863345.1 Mycoplasma sp. 1232 | reverse complement strand
AAATTTCTAAAGTCTTTTCAATCAAATCATCAACTGTTCCTATAGTGTTAACTATCTAGAAATATTTTGAAAGAAGAAGTTTCTTCAAATTTGTTAATTTTCTAATATTCATTCTATTTTTTAGAATTGCATCAAATATATAATCATATTTTTTAAAATAGTTAACTTCATTCTCGCCGAACGGAACTTTAATGTTTAGAAAATCTGAAATACTTAAGTTTGGTTGTGCACTACCGTGACCTAAACTAGAAATATTTTCCTTATCCATTAGTAAATAGGTATATATTAAAGCTTTCGATTCACAAGTAATCTTTATAATTCTTTGATTTAAATAACAATCTTCAGAATCAACAATACCTGTTCTGCCTACGTACCCAGTCATGGTGAGTAAGATATCTCCAATTTCTAATTTAAATTTTTCATATTCTGGCTTCATACTAAAATAAGTGATATTATCAAGATTAAATCCAGAGTCTCCTATGTTTTTAATTGTAATTAATTTTCATGATGAAAGATTTGTATAATCCTTACTTTTAAATGTTCCACCAACAAAATATTTAATTACATCACCTAATTTGTTTACACTACTTTTATCATTAAAATAAATTTGATAAATATATTTTAGTAATTTTTCAAACAATATAATTTTTTGATTAGTTTTTTCAATCAAATTATCAACTGTTCCTATAGTGTTAACTATGTGTTGTTGTTCAGTAAGAGAATGCACTTTATTAACACTATACTTTAATAAATCATTTATTCTTATATTAGGCTGCGTTGCACTGCTCATTCCTGTAGCTATTATGAATGATAGAAAATTATTTGTTTTGAGTAAGTAGTAAATGTATTGAGGCAAAGCATTTTCATTTACCCTAACTCTAATGAGTCCATTGTTAAAAACAGAATCATAATTCTTAGTTGCAATAAAGGAACAACCGATTGAAGCTCCTGTTCTTGCAATAAAAATATCATTTTTCTCAATATGAAATTTCTCGTAATTAGTCTTATTAACCTCACAATAGCCTCAATTATCATAACTATTGGTTTGAGATATATCTCCTATTCTAAGACATTTAATTCTGGTATTGTATTCGACAATAGGAGCGCGCTTAATTGCGTCTAAGCCAGTTACGGAAGTTTTTATAAAATATTTAAGTTCTTTTGACATAATATATGAAACTAGAAAAAATCACAAACGTTATAACTGATTTTGTATCTAATGGAAGTTTCAAATCACTTAATGATAACGTTAACTATTTGAATAATAAAACCAATGCATATGCACGATTAATTCGTCTGACTGATTTCAATAATAATTATTCTGAAGAAAATGCAATATATGTTTCAGAACATTCATTTAACTTTCTTAAAAAGAGCAACTTAAAATATGGAGACCTTATCATTTCAAATGTTGGTGCAAATTTAGGTACTGTATTTAAATGTCCTAAATTAAGTATCAAAATGACGCTAGGACCTAATGCAATTTTAATTAGAGCAAACTCGCAATATACATCCAATAATTATCTTTATTATTTATTTTTATCTATGTATGGACAAGAAAAACTTCTGTCATTAACAAGTGGTAGTGCAATGCCTAAATTTTCAAAGACTGACTTAAGAAACTTGGATATATCTATTCATAATTTGAAATTACAACAACACATAGTTAACATTCATAGGAGGTTAGATTATGAAAAAACTTTCAGAATATATCATCATAGCAAATGGTAAACACAACACACAAGATTGTGTTCAGTCTGGTATATATCCATTTTTTGACAGATCTGAAGTAGTTAAGTTTAGTAATAATTATTTATTTGATGACGAGGCAATTATAATGCCTGGTGAAGGAACTTCTTTTATTCCAAGATACTACAATGGTAAGTTCGACCTGCATCAAAGATGTTATTGCATAAGGATTAAGAATAGTGACTTAGATATAAAATATCTATATTACTATCTTTATTATCACAGAGATTATTTCAATTTAGTTGCAACCGGTTCAACTGTAAAATCTTTAAGACTAGTTCACTTTCTGGACATGCCAGTAAGTTTTCATGAAAAGCCTACTCAAAGTCACATAGTTAACACTATTACAATTCTTCCATTAATATCTTTTTAACTTTATCTTCTAGTTCTTTACCCTCCTTCATTAATTCTAATAATTCAGCAGTAGTCTTTCTTAACTCTTCTTGAATTTCTTCAGGAGATAATTTATTAGACTCATCTGCTCCAACGTATCTTCCAGGATTCAAAGAGAAATCTTTTTCTTTGATTTCTTCCAATGTAGCTCTCTTACAAAAACCTGGTATATCTATAAGAGTGCCTTCTCTAAAATCACGATAAGCTTTAACAACTTTGTCTATATCTTCTTGTTCAAGGACTCTTATTTTTCTTGAGACTAATTTCCCTAAGTTGTCTGCGTTTACAAATAAAACATCAGTATTAGTTTTTCCTTTATTTAAGATTCAACATTGAACCGAAATGGTAACATTTGAAAATAATTTATTAGGCAATGCTAGAATTGCTTCAACCTTACCTGATTCAATCATAGCCTTTCTAATTTTGTAATCATCTTTAGTATTACTTGTTGTAGCTCCGTTCGGCATCAATATTGCTGCTTTACCATTAGGTGATAATTTAGAATACATTAATGAAAGTCATGCATAGTTAGCATTCTTCATGTCCGGTTTACCAAATACTCATCTAGGATCACCTTCAAGAGATGGTTTTCAATAATCTTTTAAATTGTATGGTGGATTAGCGATGATGTAATTTGCCCTTAAAGACTTATGTAAATCATCTGTAAAAGAATCAGCGCTTTTTTCACCTAAATTTCCTTCAAGTCCTCTAATAGCTAAATTCATTTTAGCCATTTTTCAAGTTCCAGGGTTTGATTCTTGACCATAAATTGAGATGTTATCAACGTTACCTTGATGTTCTTTAACAAACTTAGAACATTGAACAAACATACCACCACTTCCACAACATGGGTCAAAAACTTTTCCACTATAAGGTTCTAAAATATCAACCATTAATTCAACAACAGATTTTGGAGTGAAAAATTCTCCACCTTTTGTTGGTATATACTTAGCAAAAGCACCTACATAGTACTCATAAACTTGGCCGAAGAAATCACCATCAGCATCTTCCATATTTAAATTATTAGTGAAAAAGTCTACTAAGTCTCCTAAAGCAGATTTATCTAAATCACTCTTAGAATAAGTTTTAGGAAGAATTCCTTTTAGTTGATTATTGTGTTTTTCAAGCTCGATGAAGGCATCATCAATTACTTGACCTAAATCACTTTGTTTAGAGTGGCTTGCTATATTGGTTCATAAGGCATTTTCAGGTACTAAAAATACATGATCTTGAATGTAATAGTCTTTATCTTTTTCTCTACCGTCGCCAACTTTTTTTAGCTCATCATATTTAGCAATGTACTTATCACTAACATATTTTAAAAAGACTAAGCCCAATACAACATTTTTATAATCAGCAGGATCACATTTGTCTCTTAGTTTTTCTGCTGCTTTTCATAAAACATTTTCATCAATTATTTGTGACATACTTATCCTTAAATTCCTTCAATATTTTTAATTATTTTATTATAACATAATCAAAGCATTTTATTACTATATCACTATATTCTGCATGTTTTTGGGGTAAATCAGATCCTAGATTACTACAACTAGATCGCTGAATTTTATAAGAACAAGAAAAATTAAACTAGGACAAGTCTTATAGACAATTTATAAAAAAATCAAATCATCTCAATATTTCGAGGTGTTTTTCAATTAAACACAGATTAAAATCTTTCATTGTTATATCATTCAATGTAATCTTTGATAATACTTTTGAGTTTATAAAAGCAAATTGTTTTTTAATTTACAAAGTTTAAACACTCAGATTTGATGTTTGAAAAAAATATTCAACTTCCCTATTATCTAATGAATTTTAGACCCTACCCACAGATACATTTCCATTGTTTTTTTGCAACTACATCAAGATATTTAGAACATGAATATTGAAATCCGTGATCTGAATGAAGAATTCAAGGTTTTTTAAACTTGATATCCTTGATGTGTGAAATAACTAAATCTGTATCATTTCTTCTTGATAAGTTTCAATTCAAAATTTTCTTTGTTTTATGATGTATTGCAACTGAAAGATAAACGTGATTTTCATCTATATCATTTGGTGCTTTTATATATAAAACATCTGTTGCGATAATATTATTTGTAATTCCATTGTAATCTCTATTTACAAAATCTTTAATCTTAACATTTGTAATCTTGATTTCTCTGACTTTACGTTTTGACCTAACTACACAAATTAGATTTAATTTGTTCATTATTCTTCCTCATGTTCTGTAATTTATGTCTATTTTAAAAGTTAAAATACCTAAAAATATTCTTAAATTCTTCTATTAAAATAAATATCAAAAATAAAAAAATCTGGCACTTCGAAAACACCAGAAAATTTATTTGAAATTGGCAGGGGTTAAAGGAATCGAACCCTTACTTTCAGTTTTGGAGACTGCAGCACTACCACTATACTAAACCCCCACATATAATCATCACCTAAAATGATGATTTTTTTATTATTATTTCCCGAATTTAAAGTGGCAAACGTCACCATCTTTCATAATGTAGTTTTTACCTTCAGAACGCATTTTACCAGCGTTTTTAGCACCTAATTCACCATTGTGTTCGATGTAGTCTTCATATGCAATAACATCTGCTTTAATGAATTTTTTCTCAAAGTCTGTATGAATAATTCCTGCACATTTAGGAGCTGCTCAACCTTTATGGTAAACTCAAGCTCTTGCTTCAATTTTACCTGCTGTAAAGTATGTTTCTAAATTAAGAAGATCAAATGATTCTCTTGTTAAAACGTCTAGACCACTACGTTCTACGCCATACATTGAGAGCATTTCGTTTTTTTCTTCATCTGATAAATCAACTAACTCAGATTCTAATTGAACTGAAATTGGAATGATTTTTTCATTTCGTTTTAATGAATTTTTAAGCTCATTATAAAGTTTATCATCTTTGTAATTTGCATACTGTTCTGTACCTAAGTTAGCTACATAAATTATTGGTTTTAATGTGAGTAAATGATAACCTTTAACAGCTTTTAATTCATTTTCATCAAGTTCAACATCACGAGCCGGTATTGATTGAAGTAATGCATCTTTAACTTTGTTAGCAGCATTAAATTCAATTAAACCATCTTTATCACCTGATTTAGCTTTTTTAGTAACTCTATTAATTACGTTGTTAATTGTTTCTAAGTCAGCTAACATTAACTCATAGTTAATAACATCTTTATCTCTTACAGGATTTACCGAATTAGCTACGTGCAAGATGTTTTTGTCTTCAAAACATCTAACAACGTGAATAATTGCATCAACTTCTCTAATGTTTGATAAGAATTTATTTCCCAACCCTTCACCTTTTGATGCACCTTCAACAAGTCCAGCTATGTCAACAAAGTCAAATGTAGCTCAAACAATTTTATCTGGTTTGATAATGTCTGCAATTTTTTGTAATCTTGGATCAATTAAAGGAACTGATGAAATGTTAGGTTCAATAGTTGTAAAAGCGTAATTAGATGATTCAACTTGCTTTTTAGTAATTGCACTAAATAATGTACTTTTACCTACGTTTGGAAGACCTACAATACCTGCTTTTAGTGACATAAATAAACTCCTTTTTAATCAATAATTATGTTTTTAATTTTACTCTAAATGCTTGAAAAGTAATTTTTTAATTTGATAAAATTAAAATAAATTTTAAGAAAGGTGAAAATGAGTCAAATTAACAATAAAATCACACATTGATTTAATTTCTATAAATCCAAAGAACTAATAAACTCAGACATTAATGAATTTGTTAGAAAGGTTGATAATCAGTTTCCAAATGGTGAATTTTACACAAGAGCAAAATCAACTGTTTATGGAATTGAATTTGATACACAAAATCAACTTGGTTACAACAATTTAAACCCTTATACATTGCTTAATTTGATTTCACTTTTTGATAAATCGCTTCCTAGAAAGTCAATTTTTAATAGAAGAAGAAAAGTTTTAGTTGCATTAAAAAACAAAGTTAATATTGATTCAAAACTTCAAGATTTATTAATTAGATTTTTAAATGATAAAAAGTACCGCGTTTATACTTTTAATATTGATAAGTTAAATGATTTTTTTATCAATACAACTTTAAACAATATGGATTTAGATTATTCAGTTTATTTAGATTACAAAGAAACTAATAATAAGTTTTATTTAAAAATTTACAACAAAAATAAATTAATTTCACTTGAAGAACAAGAGAAGTTAATTAATGAGCTTTATGAAGTTAAAGATCACATATTTGTTTCTGATTCAAATTATTCAATTGTTTTAAACTCAGACAAAGTTATTGACTCAGCTTATGAAAACTTCTTAAAATCAGTTAAATCTGAATTTGATTTTAGTTCAAACAACAAATTGGCTGTTTATACACTTATTAGCGACAATTTATCAAACTACATTATTAATAGATTTTTATCAAATTTAAATGTTAAGGTTTCAAAATTGAACCCAACACTTAACAAAGATTTAAAAAATAAAAATTCAACTTTTTCTATTGTTAAATGAGCTCTATCAACTAATTACAATGCTAACTTAATTATTGTTATGGATGAACATAATGATATTAAGTTATTTGCCAGGGTTAAAAATAGCTTTGTTGAATTAAATAATGACCAAATCGCTTATCTTTTCATTTCAAACCAATATTTAAAATGAAAAGAAACTAAGTTAACTGATAAACCAAATATTTTTATTCCACTAGATGCTTCAGAGTTGATTATCAACTTACTTAATACTTTTAAAATTCCTTATGAATTTGAAAATAAAATGGATGACCCAAACAACATTTTATTTGCATACAATTCAAATTCATTTTCAAATGATATTAATGAACATTTAAGTTTTGAAAATTATGGTTTTCTATTTAACTTCTGCGTTATGTTGCAAGAGTATTTAGAAAACAATAACTTACTTACACTTAAATACAATAAGATGATTGAATCAATGAATAAAACTTACTATGTTTATTCATACATTAACAAAACTGTTCAAGATATGAAAAATGTTTTTGATTATTTAGTCAATAAACCAACCGGCTTTCTTAAAAAATCAAAAATAGATAAGCTCCAATTACTTGATTGAGATAATACAAAACAACATTACATTTTTCAAGTTAAAACAAAAGGTAAAAGATTTTCAACTATTACAAGTGTTTCTTACAAGAAAGCTAAAAAAGAGATTGAAATTAAAACTGAATTTCAATCTCATATGTATAAATTTCATCCATTTTTAGAAACTATATGAGCTAATTTAGTTAAAAACAAAATCAGAAAAAAAATTTTAAAAATTGTTAAACAAATAAACAAGCTGCAAGAGAAAAAAGTATAATTTCCAAATATATTAAGGAGTTACTATGATTACAAAAATTAAAGGAACAAAAGACTATTCACCAGTAGAGTTTTTATTAAAAGATTTTGTAACTGATATGTTCACTGAAACAGTTGCTAAAGCAGGTTATGTTTTAGTGGAAACGCCTATTATGGAACAAGCTACACTTTTCAGACGTTCTGTGGATGATTCAGAAATTGTTAAAAAAGAAATGTATGAATTTAAAGACAAAGGTGACAGAGATATAGCACTTAGACCTGAGGGAACTGCACCTTTTGTTAGAGCGCTTATTGAACAAAAATGATTAAATGATGGATTTAGTAAATTTGCTTACTACGGACCAATGTTCAGATATGAGCAACCTCAAAAAGGTAGATACAGACAGTTCTATCAAGCTGGTGTTGAATTTGTAGGTGAAAAAGCTTATACAAAGGATGTGGAAGTTATTTTATTAGCTGCACACATTTTAGATAACTTAATGGTTGATTGAGAATTAAAAATCAACACAATTGGTGATGAATTAAGTAGAAAACAATATGAAGAAGCTTTATATAACTACTTATTACCTTACAAATCTGAGTTAAGTGAAATTTCACAAGAAAGATTAGAAAGCAAAAAAGTTTTAAGAATTCTTGATGATAAAGAAGATTCACAAAAACCTTTTATTAAAAATGCGCCTAAAATTGCTGATTATTTATCAGATGAATCAAAAGAATACTTTGTAAAAGTTACTACAGCACTTGATGCAGCAAATATTGAGTACAAAATTTCAAATGAATTAGTTAGAGGGCTTGATTACTATGATGAAACTGTATTTGAATTTGTAACAACAGGTAAAGGTTCAACAAGTGGACTTACATTAATTGGTGGTGGAAGATATTCAAACTTAATAGCTCAATTAGGTGGAGATAATATTTCAAGTGTTGGTTTTGGAATGGGAATCGATCGTGTTGTAGATGTTGTAAGAGAAAATGCAATGGAAATTTTAAAACCAGATACAGAATTAAGACACGCTGATGTTTATATTGCAATGACAAATGATGAAGATAATATTGCTTTTGGTACTATAATGGGACAAAATTATATTGCAACAGCTGGTTTATCAGTTTACACAGAACATTCTTTAATTAAAAATAAAAAGTTATTTGAAAAAGCAGCAAAGAGAACTGCTGACTTCTTAGTTTATGATGACAAAATGATTAATCCTAACTTATTAATCATTAGAGATATGGTTACAGGAGAAAAAGTAACATTCTCAAAAAATGAAGAGGGTATCATTTCTGCACTTAACTTTATTTTAGGAAATAGCGATGAACACATCACAATCAGTGACTCTAAATTAGCTGATGTTGCACTTCTTATTGAAGAATTAGAAGAAGGAAAATAATATGAAAAAAACAATTAAAAATAATCAATTAAGATTAGAAAATGTTGGACAAGTTGTTACTTTATATGGGTGAGTAGCTAACAAACGTAGATTTGGTGAATTAAACTTTGTTGACTTACGTGACAAATTTGGAATTACACAATTAGTATTTAAAACACCTATTTCATTCACAAAAGAATCTGTTTTAGAAGTAACCGGAACAGTTTGTGAAAGAAAAGATAGAAATCCTGACTTACCTACAGGAGATATTGAAATTTTAGTTGATGAATACAAAGTTTTATCATCATCTAAAGAACAATTACCATTCCAAATTAGAGATGACATTGAAGTTAAAGAAGAATTAAGACTTGAATATAAATTCTTAGACTTACGTAGAAATGTGATGCAAAATAACATTAAATTACGTAATGATGTAATTTTTGCAATTAGAGAATACTTACAATCTCAAGAATTCACAGAAATCGAAACACCAATTTTATCTAAAGCAACACCAGAAGGTGCTAGAGACTTTTTAGTCCCTACACGTAATAAAGAAAATGCATTTTATGCACTTCCACAAAGTCCTCAATTATTCAAACAATTATTAATGATTTCAGGATTTGAAAAATACTACCAAATAGCAAGATGCTTCAGAGATGAAGACTCACGTAAAGATAGACAACCTGAATTCACACAATTAGATATCGAAGTAAGTTTTATGGACGTTCCTAGCTTCCAATCATACATTGAAGGTTTATTCAAACACTTTATGAAAAAAGTTATGAACGTTGATATCAAAGTTCCTTTTGATAGAATAAGATTTGATGACTGTATTAGAGATTATGGAACAGACAAACCTGACTTTAGATTTGAAAACAAAATTGTTGATATTCCTGAATTTGCTAAAAATAGTGATTTCAGCATCATAACATCAGCTCCTTCAATTAGATTGCTTCATTTTGTAGAAAAAATTAACAAAAAAGAATACAAGAAACTTGAAGAAATAGCTAAGAAAAACAAAGTTAAAGCATTATTCTACTTGGTTGTTAACGAAAATAAAGAATTAGTCGAAACAAACTTTGCTCAAAAATTAAATCCAGTAGATGTCGAAGAATTAATTTCACAATTTGGTGAAGGAACATACTTGATTTGTGCTGATAAATTCGAAAATACTTCACAAGCTTTAGGAGCATTAAGAGTTGAACTTAATTCTTGATATGGATGAGCTAGAGATGAATATAACTTCAAATGAATTATTGATTGACCTATGTTCGAGCATGATGAAGAAACAGGAAAATGAGCGGCAGCTCACCATCCATTCACTCAATTCGATAATCCATTAGAAGATTTAGATAAATTACCTAAAGAAAAAATTAGAGCAAAAAGTTACGACTTAGTTCTTAACGGGTTTGAATTAGGTTCAGGTTCAGCTAGAATTTATGATGAAGAAGTTCAAACTAAAATGTTTGAAATGATTGATCTATCAAAAGAAGAACAACAAAACAAATTCGGATTTTTCTTAAAAGCTTTTGAATATGGAGTCCCACCACACTGTGGTATTGGTCTTGGAATCGATAGATTGATTATGATTTTAGCTAACCAAAAAACTATTAGAGATGTTATTGCGTTCCCTAAAAATTCAAAAAATGAAGACCTTATGACCCAAGCTCCTTCAAGTGTTGATTCAGAGCAATTAACAGAATTATTCCTTGAAGTCAAGTCTAAATAGTGATGTAAAAAAATACTAGATTTCGTAAGTCTAGTATTTTTATTTTGCAATTTATAGAATTGATTTTACATCAATTAGTTTACTGATTTTCTTGTATCCATAAAGTTCATCTAAGACCATTAAAACAACATTAGCTAGAACTTTTACACCTTGAGATTGAAGTAAATCGATAATAGCTTTTGTAGTTCCACCAGTTGCTAAAACATCATCAATAATGATTGCCTTTTGACCTGGTTTTAGAATTTTATCTTGAATTTCTAAAGTGTTATCGCCATATTCTAAGTCATACTTTTGAGAAATTGTAGGACCTGGTAGTTTACCTTTCTTTCTAACCATTATAAATGGTTTATTAAGTTTATAAGCAACAGGAGTTCCGAAGATGAATCCTCTTGCATCAGGTGCTACAATGATGTCTGCTTCTTTGCACAATTGTGCCATTTTGTCTATGACATAGGTAAATGCATCAGGATTAGCTAATAGTGGTGCTATATCTTTGAATACAATTCCTTGTTTAGGGAAATTAGGAATATCAGTAATTAAATTTTTAAGATTTTTCATAATAATTATTAGTTAACTCTTACATCTTCATAGAATTCAAGGACATCATCTGCCTCAATATCATTAAATCCTTTGATGTGTGTTCCAAAGTTTTTACCTTTAAGAACTTCTTTAACGTCATTTTTCTCACGTTTAAGTGAGTCAATAACACCTTCGTGAATAAGTTTTCCTTTACGGTAAACTTTAACTTTACAGTTAGATCTTACAACACCTTCATCTAACATTGTACCAGCGATGTTTCCAACTTTTGAGTAGAAGAAAATTTGAATAATGTGACCTTCTCCAATTTTTTGTTCTTCATAGATGGGTGCTTTTTCTCCATCAAGCATACCTTGAACATCTTCGATAATTTTGTAAATAACATCGTGAGAAATAACAGTAACATTTGATGCAGCTGCATTTTGTTTAATATTTTGTGAAACTCTTAAGTTAAATACAAAAATAACTGCATTTGACGCTTTAGCTAAAAGTAAGTCTGTATCATTAACGTTTCCAACTGCTGCTGAGATAACTTTGACAATAGCATCTTCATTTTCTAAACCATCAATTTGATCTTTTATAGCTTGAGAAGTACCGTAAACGTCTGATTTGATAATAACGTTTATAATTTTTTTGCCATCAATATTTTGATCTGTAATAGTTTTTGAGTGAAGTAAATCCATACGATCAGCTGTAGCTTTTTCTTGAGCTAATTTCTTGGCGAATTTTTCATCATTGAATCCAACAAATTTATCCCCAGCATCAGGTGCATAGTTAAGACCTGAAATAATTGCTGGTGCTCCCGGTTCGACTGCTTCAATTTGGCTTCCATTAGAATCAGTAATCATTCTAACTCTTCCGTATTTTGAACCAGCGATTAAGAAGTCTCCTTTGTG
Organism: Mycoplasma sp. 1232; assembly: GCF_034863345.1. Lineage (NCBI taxonomy): Bacteria > Bacillati > Mycoplasmatota > Mollicutes > Mycoplasmatales > Mycoplasmataceae > Mycoplasma > Mycoplasma sp. 1232. The sequence continues at coordinate 29,998 of NZ_JAYFFB010000007.1, read as the reverse complement.
TAATGTTCCTGTTTCAACAATAATTGTAGAAACAACTCCAACTCCTTTATCAACACGTGATTCGATAATTGTTCCCATTGGATATCTTTTTGGATTTGCTTTTAAGTCTAAAATTTCGCTTAATAACATAATAGCGTCAAATAATTCTGTAAGTCCTTCACCTTTAAGTGCTGAACCATAAACGATTTGAACATCTCCACCATATTCTTCAATAAGAACATCATTTTCAGCCAATTCACCTTTAATTCTGTCAAGGTCTTTGTTAGGTTTATCCATTTTGTTAACAAAAACAATCATTGGAACATTTGCTGCTTTAGCGTGTTCAATAGCTTCTTTTGTTTGAGGCATAACACCATCATCAGCTGCAACAACTAAAACAACAATATCAGTAACTTTAGCACCTCTAGCACGCATTTGTGTGAATGCCTGGTGTCCAGGTGTATCTAAGAAAGTGATTTTTTGACCTTTGTGACTAATTTGGTAAGCACCTGTATGTTGTGTAATTCCACTGCTTTCTGTTGAAACGATGTTTGAGTTTCTGATTTTGTCAATTAATGTAGTTTTACCGTGGTCGACGTGCCCCATAACAGTGATGATTGGAGATCTTTTAACTAAATCTTTTGGATCATCTTTAAATTGAACTTCATCAAGGAAGTTTGAACCATTAATGTTTGTTTCTTTTCTGAAGTCATATCCATATTCAATTGCCATTTCAGCAATTTGTTCTTCATCTAAAAGTGTGTTAAGGTTGTACATTTTACCTTGCATAAAGAATTTTTTGATAATTTCTGTAGCAGGTACTCCAATTTTTTGTGCAAAATCAGCAATTGACATTTTTTCAGTGAAAATAAATACACCATCTTTTAATTCAGTTTTTGTTGTTTGCAATTGCTCTTTAATTTCATTTACGTTCGAAATTCTGTTTTGTTTTTTAGCCATATAACACCTCCTTAAGTTCATTTTCTAATGAATCATATTGTTCATCAGATATGTTAGTTTTATATGTTCTATTTAAAGCTTTTGTTTTTCTTATTTTTTGTCAGTTTTCTAAACTTGCAACAAAATAAGCTCCTCTATGTTTTTTGTTTTTATGTAAGTCTAAAACTAATAAATTATTTTCTTTATCGTAACTGAATCTAGTGAGTTCATCAACTGGTAAAACTTGATTTGTCGCAATACACTTACGAAAAACTGTTTTAATCTCAGTCATCTGAATTTAAGTCATCTAAATCAAGTTTTACGTTTGATAATCCATAGTTTGTAAGGTCATCATCCACTTTAAAGTCTTTAAGTTGATTTTTAGTTCTCTTAAATTCATTAAGCATTTTTCTGTTTTTCTCTTCTTTTTTAGCGTTTTCAGCTTCTTCATCAAGAGTTTCATCTTCAACTTCATCTGTGAATTCGTCATTGTATTTGTCGATTTCATCAACGAAACTGTATTCATCTAATGAGTTAAGAAGTTTTTCGATGTTTGAAGATTCTTCTTCAAAAATATTGTTAATTTCTTCTGTTTTATTTTTCTTAGTTTTAACTTCGGTAGTTGCAGGTTTTTTAGTTTCTTCTGCTTTTTGTTTTGGTTCTTTCACAACTGTTTCTGTTTCTAATTCTGTGTAAATATTGTTGTTAAAGTCTTCGAATAATGAGTCTGTATCAATGTACATATCAATGTTTTTAAGCATTGAGTTTGTTTTTGATTGTTTTTTACTTGCATTTACTTTTGGTTGAGTTGTGTTGAAGTAGTGCACATCATGAATATAATCATTTTTGAATTTAATTCCTTTTACAAGCGCTTCTTCAGTTGTTAATACTTCAATTCTTGTTCCTGTTAATTTAGAAGCAAGTTCAATATTAATTCCTTGTTTTCCGATAACGACTGTTGCATCGCTTGGTTTAACAATTGCATAAACTTTTCTTCTTTCTTCATCAGCTCATTTAATATCAACTGCTTTACCAGGAGCAATAGCATTTTTAACATATTCAAGTGTGTCTGGTGAGTAAACAATAACGTCAATTTTTTCACCATCTAATTCAGTGACAACTGATTGAATTCTTGAAGCAAATTGTCCTGTAATTGAACCGACTAAATTAATTTGATCACTATCTTGGTCTTTAAGTGCAAATGAAACTTTAGATCTTTCTCCAGGTAATCTTTGAATGTCTTTAATAACAATTTCACCTGATTTGATTTCTGGAATTTCGTTTCTTAAGATTTCAACTAATTCTTCTGTTGAGTTTAATGAAACTGTAACAATGCTTAATCTTGATTCAGGATTAATTGAATCAACATAAACCATAATTTTTTGACCTAAGTTTAATTTTAAGTTCTTAGGCTTTTTAGCTCCAGGTAAGAAAGCTGTTTGTTTGTCTTCTAACATAACATTGTATGAGTTGTTAGATAAGTGTTTTAAAACAACTGCAGGAACTTTTTGTCCAATCATTTTTGAATATTTTTCAACAACTTTTGATTTGTTTGTTAAGTTTAAAGATTGTTTAACACCACTTGTGATTGCTCTTCTCAATTTGTCTGATAATCCAGCAAACTTAAATTGAATTCTAACCACATCATCAACTTGAACATTTGAATCGTTCTTTCTAGCTTCTGAAAGTGGAATTGTGTAGATTTTAGCTAATGCATCATCTTCACTTAAAACTTGAGGTTCATCATCTTCTGAAATTTCTTCATCTTCAATAACTTCACCGTTTAAGTTGAACATATTTACAGCTTTATTATCAAAGTCTACTTCGAATTGAATTTCAGCATTAGGGTCAACTTGTTTAGTAATTGCTTTTTGAGTTTCTGATCTAAATAATTCTAAAACTTCTTCAAATGGAGAGTTTAGACCTTCTGCTTGAAGTTCAATATATTTAAATAGTTGTTGACTTTCAACATCAACTTGTGTTTTATTTTTAGCTTTTGCCATAATTTACTCCTTTATTTTTTGTTAAAACTTAATATATTCTTCAATTTCGTTTATATTAGAAAGATCTAATTTAATTGTTCTAATTTGGCCTTTTTTATTTCATTTACCAACTATGTGATCTGGCTGAACTTCAGTTAATTTAATTACAAAATTATTTTGTCCTTCAAAACTTTTTTGAGTTTTGACTTCAATATATTTGTCAATGTATTGATCTAACATTTCTATTGAAATTTTAAGGTCTGTTCCTTTTGATAATACTACTAAATTTATATCATCAGTAAATCATTTTTGTGTCTCTAAAAATGCAGAAATTTCTTTCCCAAGTTTGTTAACTTCATCCAAACTTCTATAATCAACCACTACTTCTAGTGTTTTTCCTAAAAGAGGATCGTGTTCCATTTTTGCTGATAAAACTTTAGAAAATTGCTCTTTTAAAATCTTTTCATCAAACATTTTACTCCTATAAAAATGTAAATAGAAAGAGCTGCTTTCGCAACTCCTTTCTCTTACCTCTAAATATAATTAACGTTGTATATAAATAATACCATATTATTTTAATAGTATTTATTATATGTAGTGATTTTTATGCTAGTACATAAGGCATAAAAATATTTTTTGTATTATTCATAAAGTTCTAATGTCATATTAATTGATGTTAAAACTTCATCATTTTCGTATGTGAATAAGTCATATTGAAAGTTAAATTCATTAATTGATGTGAAGAAGTTTTTACATACAGTTTTTAAATTAATTTCAAATTTTTTCTGTGTTGAAGGGTCAACTACTGAAATGCTTGCATTACCCTCTTCATTTTTCTTTACACATACAGTTGTTAAGTTTGTGTAAATATTAACTTCATTTTCTGAAATGTCAATTCTATTTGTTTCATTGTATTTAGGTTCATTGAATTTAAGTTCAATAACACCATCTTCAGTTTTGTTATATAAATCAAGTTGTGATAAAAATTCAATAACCTGAGGTTCATCATTTGTAGGAACCTTAATAATTGATTTAAAATTAATTTTCATATTCTTTAAGTCTTTCTGAAATTAATTCTTTTCCAAATAATCAAATGGCTTTTGCTAATTCAGGTCCGTGAGCAATTCCTGTTGCAGCAAGACGAATTGGCATAAATAAGTTTTTACCTTTAACATTTAAATTTGAAGAGGTTAAATTAATTGCTTCTTGAATATTTGCAATTGTAAAGACATCAGCTGCAAGTTTTTTGAAGTTATTTACAAATTCTTTAACTGTATTTAATTCAGCTTCATTGAATTCAGTTTTTGAGAATTCAGGATTTAAATATGAATTTAAGTGATTTTTTAATTCTGAAACTGTTACAGAGCTAGCTTTAAATGTATCAACAAAAATATTTAATCATTCTGAATCTAAATTTGAGTTTCCTAAATTCATTAAGTCAATTAATTTTTGATTGTCTGTATTTTTTAAGTATTGTTTTGAGAATCAATCCATTTTTGAAACATCAAATTTTGAAGGTGACTTAGATAATCTTTGTGGATCAAATTTAGCGATGATTTCTTCTTTGCTCATTAATTCAGATGCATCAGCAGATGTTCATCCTAATAATGATAAGAAGTTGAAAATACCTTCAGGCATATATCCTTCATTTTTGTAGTCTTCGATAAATTGTTTTGTTTCAAGATCACGTTTTGAAAGTTTTTTACCTTCCATATTTGTAATAATTGTCATATGTCCAAATTGTGGTTTTTCTCAATTTAAGTATTCATATAAAACAAGTTGTTTAGGTGTGTTTCCGATGTGCTCTTCTCCACGTAAGATGTGTGAAATTTCCATATCGTGGTCATCAACTACTACTGCAAAGTTGTAAGTTGGATACCCATCTGATTTGAAAATAACTCAATCAGCTATTTCATCAGAGTTGAATGAAATTTCACCTCTAACAATATCATCTCAAGCTAAAGTGTGATTTTTAGGCATCACTAAACGGTATGAATATTCACCATTAGCATCTCTTCTTTGTTTTTCTTCGTCAGAAATTTTTAATCAGTTTCTGTCGTATCTAAAACTTGGAATACCTTTAGCATCTGATTCTAATTTTTGAGCTTCTAATTCTTCAGATGAGTCGTAAGCTTTATATGCGAGATCTTTTTGTAAAAGTTCATTTAAAACTTCATTGTATCTATCCAACTTTTGACTTTGTCTGTATTTACCACATTTTGGATTTGGATTTAATGGAGATTCATCTGGAACAATTCCTAATCAAGCCAAGTTATTTAATTGTGATTCTTCACCACCTGGAACATTACGTTTAACATCTGTGTCCTCAAGTCTGAAAACAAAATCACCATCAAAATGTTTAGCAAATAAATAACAAAATAAAGCTGTTCTAGCTCCACCGATGTGTAAGTATCCTGTTGGACTTGGTGCATAACGTGTTCTGATTTTTTTACTCATAGTAAAATAACTCCTTTTGTAGCTGAATATTAAAGTTATAAAATTATAAAACAATATTCTTGCAATGAAAAAAACTTAATAAAAAATGCTATTTTCAAACTTTTACCATAGTGCTCTAGGGTAAAAGTTTTAAAAAGCACAAAAAAGTTCTTGAATTTTTTGTTTTATTATATAAAATAATTAATTTTAGAATTTAATATAATTTAAATATGAAATCAAATTTAAATTATATGATTAATGATAAATATAAAAAGAGTAAAAGGCAGTTTAGCGAAGAATTAGATCCTAGAATTTTAGAAAACCACCACGAGCAAGCGTTAGAAATATTAGATGACTCAATTGAAATGAAAATACCTGGTAGACTTGGTAAAAGAGTTTCGAGAAAACCGATAACATATCAAAAGATTTCAAAACTTACAGGCGTTTCAGTTGCCACAATTAGTCGTTTCTATAATGATGGTTATGTTTCTAAAGATAACAGAAGAAAAATTGAAGAAATTATAAAGGAATATGATTATGTTCCTAATCCAAGAAGTAGAATTAATAAAGTTCAAGTAAGCTCGATTTTTGTTATCTGCCCTCTTTATGGTCAAAATTATATTCAAAACATTATTTCAGGAATTATTGCTGGTGCATCAAAAAATAATAGAAGAGTTGTTACATTTTACACTGTACCAACAGCTGATGAATATATTGAAACTTTAAAATATCTTTTATTATGAAAACCAAAATCAATCGTTGTATTTCTTAGTGAAGAAAATCTAGAATTATTTGATTTCCTTAAAACCATTAAGGACGTTGCTGTCTTAGTTTATGGACACAAAGTTGATGGTGTTTCTTGAGTTGTTCCAGATGATAGAGAAGCATTTTATAAACTTACAAAATCATTTATTAGAAGAGTCCCAAGATCGAGAAACTCAAATAAAATTATTTTCTTAGAAGATCAAAAGTTATCTGATTATCAAAAATTCCAAAGAATTTCAGGATTTAAGGAAGCTTGTTCAGAATATAGTATGACTTATATGAGATATCCAATCAGTGCTAAGAAAAATAAAGAAGAAGTCAAAGAAATTATTGCTTTTGCAAATACAAATAATGTTTCAAATATCATTTGTTCGACTCACGATTCGTTTATTTCAATTAACACGTATGCTTCAAAGCACTTTAGAATTAGTGACATTGGTTACCAATCAATTTACGATAGTTTAGGGGTTTATGTTGATAAGATTTTTGTGGACTATCCATATATCGGAGTGATAATTGAATCAATGATTACAAAACAACTTTCATCAAAAAATCCACAAACAGCAGTTATTAAACTTAAATTAATTAGTGAATTAAGTGAAAAAACATCTTAAGATTTTGGATGCAACATCAAATTGCATCTATTTTTTTAATCTAACAATCTGAATAATAAAAATAAAGATTTTAAGACCTATGAGAGTATCTTGAAAGTTATGTTAATAAAAATTAAATGCTATATAATTTAGAAATATTTAATTTAAATTAAAAAATCACTATTAAGAAAGGAAAATTATTATGGTTATAGGAAATTCAAAAGTAGCAATTGATGCTATTGAAAAATATGACAATATTGTTATTTTTCACCACATTCGTCCAGATGGAGACTGTTTAGGTTCACAAGCTGGGCTTGCAGAATTAATTAGAACAAACTACCCTAACAAAAATGTTTACACAGTAGGGGATAACTTACACTTATTTGACTTTATGGGTTACCACTTTGATGACATTGAAAAAATCGACTTTACAAACTCATTAGGAATTGTAGTTGATGCTTCAAGTGGAAACAGAATTGAATGTGCAAACTTATTATATGAAAACAAGACAACGGCTAAATTAAGAATTGATCACCACCCTAACTCAGCTGACATCGATTACGATTACAACTGAATCGATGAACACTATGTTGCAGCTGCTGAAATGATTGCTCAAATCGCATTTGATGCAGGATGAACAGTTACACAAAAAGCTGCATCACACATTTACCTAGGAATCAACACTGACTCAGGAAGATTTTTATACCCTGACACATCAGCTAGAACACACAAATTAGTAGCATTCTTAATGGAAACAGGATTCCACCCATCATTCATCTTAAAAGAACTTTCAAAAAGAACATTCAAACAACTTAAATTTGTTGGACACATTTTAAATGGATTCAAAAAAGAAGGAAGAGTTCTTTACTACGAAATTGATACAGAAACATTAAAGAAATATGATATGGATTCATTCGAAGCTGCTCAATACGTAAATGAATTAGCTAATATTGAAGACAACTCTTGTTGAGCATTATTCATTCAACTTGAAGATGGAACAGTTAGAGGAAGATTACGTTCAAATGGACCATTAGTTAACTTAGTTGCTAACAAATATGGTGGTGGAGGGCACGATAACGCTGCCGGAATTACTCTTCAATCTTGAGACCAAGTTAAAGACGTTTTAGCTGACTTAAACCAAGCTATCGTTGAGTGAGAGGCTAAATAATTATGGTTATTGGTAATTTAAAATTAGTTACTGAACAATTAGAAAAATACGATAACATCGTTATTTTTCACCACATTCGTCCAGATGGAGACTGTTTAGGTTCACAATTTGGATTAAAAGAATTACTTGAAACAAACTTCCCAAATAAAAAAGTTTATGCAATAGGTGATTCAAAAGGTTCATTCTCATTCTTAGATATCAAAATGGATGAAATTCCATCAGATGAATTTTTAAAAACTGCTTTAGGAGTTGTTGTAGATGCAAACTTCAAAGAAAGAATTGAATATAGAGAAGTTTTAGACAAAGACTTATTTGCTCAAGTTATTAGAATTGACCACCACCCAAATGATGATGATTTAGGTGAACATTGCATTAGATGAGTTGATTCATCATATATTGCAGCTGATGAAATGATTACAGAAATCGCGGTTGTAAACAACTGAAAAATCACACAAAAAGCTGCTAACTTCTTATATTTAGGAATCAACACTGACTCAGGAAGATTCTTATTCAATAACACTACAGCTAGAACATTAAATTTAGCTGCTAAATTATATGAAGCAGGATTACAACAAGACTTTATCCACTCAAATTTAGCTAAAGTTACATTAGATGACTTAAAATACAGTGCTTGATTAATGACAACATTAAAAACAAGAGATGGTGTAGCTTACATTCAAAATGATTTAAAAACAACAAATGAATTTGGTAAAACACCACAACAATCAATTAGAGTAAATTCAATTGCTAACATCGATGGATTCCCAATGTGAGTTCAATTCACAGAAGAAGAAAACGGAAAAGTTAGAGTTGAATTTAGATCAAATGGACCAATTGTTAGAAATGTTGCCGTTAAATGAGGTGGTGGAGGACACGAAAGAGCCTCAGGTGCTATTATTGACTCACTTGATTTAGTTGAACAAGTTATTGATGATTGTGCTGCTGAAGTAGCTAGATGAAGAGAAGAACAAGCTAACGCTTAATATAAATTTATTCCATACACAAATTAATGTATGGAATTTTTTATTTATTTTTAATTTAGAGAAATTGAATTCAACTTTTAAACCTAGAGCACTACTGTAAAAGTTAATTTTAATTTATTAGATTATTTAAATTAGAGACTATCAAATCACTCTGAAAAAGTTTTATAATATTAGTGGATCGTTAGCTCAGCCGGTAGAGCAACTGGCTCTTAACCAGTGGGTCGCAGGTTCGAACCCTGTACGGTCTACCATTTCGTTTAAGCGACCAATCTCCACATATTAAAAATATGTGGTTTTTTATTTACTATTTTTAAAATTTTGCTTTATTTGCAAAAGTGATAGAATAAGAATAGTAATTTAGTTATCTTGTTGATAGGTAACATATTTTTTAATTTTAAAGAAAGGAGCAAAATGCTTTTTAAAAAGTCAAATAGTCATAAAGACCAAAATTCTTCTAAATGACAAGACACAGTTGAAAACTTAGAAAAAGTGCACATTAAAAAAGAGAACACTTTATACAAAAGAACAAGAATGTCTAACTTTGGTCTTAAATTAAATTACTTCTACCAACAAATGCCACTTTGAAAAATTATTTTAATAACAAACATTACAGCAGTTATCTTCGGTATCATTGGTGTATTCTTTGTTAAAAATGTTGGTATTTACAACTTTGGTTTAGCTGCTTTTGGACAAGCTGGAGCAAAGATTTTAGTAGTTTCTATAGCTGGACAAGTTGATGGAACAGTGCTTAACTTAATTGACCAGTTCGTCTTCTGAGTTGCTTATGTTATTTTAAGTATTCCTATTTTCATTTTCGGTTATAAGAAAGTCGGAAAATTATTTACAAACTTAACAATTTTATTCTTAGTTGTTTCATCATTGGTTTCATTCGGAATCGGAATGATCCCAGGTGCTGGTTCAACATATATTATCGGGGACTTCTCAAACAAAGCTGTTAAAGCCGCTTTACCTAAAGCTTACCAATCACTTTCAGGATTAGTTCCATTATTATGAGACTCATACTCATCAGGTAGCGTGTTAGCATTAATGCTTTATGCAATTGTTTATGGAGTATTATTAGCTTACGTATTTGCTATTATCCAAATTATTGGAGGAACAGCTGGTGTTACAGGTGTTATCGGAGAATGATACGCAAACGCAAAACAAAAATCATTCGGTTCAATTAGTGGATATATGAACATAGCAATTATGATTGTCGCTGTTTTAGTTGGGTCTTGATTACCAGGTTCAATTCTTTTATCAAAAGTTGATCCTTCATTAGTTGCTGATAATAAAACTAAAATGGGATTATCAGATTCACAAGTAATTGAATTCACAAGACAAGCAGAAGCATTGAAAGCAAAAGTATGACACGCTGAACTTTACTTCTCACCTAACTTCATCGCTACATTCTTAGTAAATGTTGTTTATATCGGTGTATTAGATAAATTATTCCCTAAATTTAAACTTGTTAGAGTTCAAATCTTTACAAAGAATGCTGCTAAAGTTAAAGAAATTATCACAAGTGACAAGAAAATTGTTACAGGTATGACAATTTTCAGAGCTACAGGTGGATACGAAGGAAAAGATATTGATGTTATTACATCAGTTGCATTATTCAGACATGTGTTACGTATTATTAAAGATGTTCGTAAAGTTGACAAAGATGCATTTATCTCTATTTCAGATATTAAAAGTATTGATGGTTCAATTTACTTACCACAAGATAAATTCTAATAAATCATTAACTAGCTACCTTTTAGGTAGCTTTTTCTTTATCTTTTTTAGTAACTAATTTAAAAGAAAAAGCAAGATATCAAATTAAATATCTTACTTTTGTATCTATGTGCATAGGTTAAATGATTTTAACTTTAACTCTAAAACCTCTAAAAGAATAATATGAATCAGCACTATTATGGTAGACAAATACTGCACCATATCTATTGTCGCAAAATATCGCACCACCTTTATCTCGAATTTCTTTAGGTGTGTGAATTCACGAAGATGTCTTAGTATCTAGTGGTTTGATTGTATTTAAAAATCTATAGTCTTGCTCAGTCAGCAGTTCACTAAAATAACTATGTGCAAGACTTAAAGCATCATTTTCAGGCACAAACTTCTTTCTGTTAATTAGCGCAGTTCTATCATAGCACAGTGATCTTCTATTAGGTGACTGAGTTGATAAATCTACAAGATAAATGTTATCAAACATTGAAACTAATGTTGGTTCACCATTAGTTTGTTCCATTCAGTCAAATGTGTTAATTAATTGTGGGCTAGAAAGAATTATTTGAACACGTTTTTCAAATTCGTCATTTGATAATAGATTCAAATTTGCATTTCTTTCTAAAAGAGTTTTATAAATGTAATTTGTTTTCATAATTAATCAATTACTTTAAATGTGAATCCAATAACTAATTTATTGAATTCTTGAGCTCTTCTTGTTTCATAAGCTGTATAAACTTTTTCAAGCTCTTCTTTATTATATTTAATTGATTTTTCAGGATCTGAAATTTGTTCAGGATCACTCTCAGCATTTTTATTAGGGTTAGCAATTTTCGGATCATTTAATTCAGTTAATTTGTTTTTGAAGTATTCAACTTTATTGTTTTCAAAAATATTTCATTTTTCTTTTTCTGCTTTAGCAGCATCTAATCTTGCTGTCGCTTCTTCTTTTTGTCCTTCTAATTTATCTACTTCAGCTTTGAAAAGCTCGATTTGTTCTCTTAACTTTTGCTTTTCTTCTTCATCTTGAGACGCAGCAAGTTTTTCTTCAGCAGGCGCAATTACTTCTTTTTTGTATGTATCAATTCTAGATGTGTAATTTGAGATTTCACTTTCTAAAGAAGAAATGTATTCTGAACCTTTTGTTGATACATTAATGTAATTATCAATTGCATCAATTAAGTATTTTTGAGGTAGTGTAGATGGAATTTGATCAACAGGAATAGCTTGAGTTGGATATGTTTCATCAGTTACATCTTTAAATCTATACATATAACCAAATTTAGAAATCATTTCCTTATCATCATCTGTTATTGTGATTTCTTTATCTTCAAGTGCTGAGATTTTAGCTTTTAATTCAGATACTTTCGCAAGTTCTTCATCAGACATTTGGTCAATAATTAATGGTTTAATTTGGTTTTCGTAAATTTCATCACTCAATGTTATATATAAGTCAAATGAAGCATTAAGATTAACTCCTTGCTCAGAAAGTTTAACAGCATTTTTATCAATTAAGTATTCATATGATGGAGTTAAGAAGAATGTGTCTCAAAAATCTTTGTAATGTCTTCCACCTAATAATGAATTTCTAACAACTCCGATTTGCAATAAATTGTATTTGTTGTTGTCTTTAGTTTCTTCTTTAATCTTATATTCAATTGGTTGAACTGAATTAAATCCTAATGTAATATAGTCAGTTAGTTTTGTTAATTCTCTAATATTTTCATCGCTTGACTCTTTATTTATCTTTGTATTAGCTTCATTAGGGTTGAAAACTCCTCAATAATTAATAATTTCAATAGGCAGTGATAATTTTAAAATATGATCAGCATTTCAGTCATTAATCATTGATGAAACTAATTTTGAACCTTGTGTAATTTTTTCTTCAAGATTTAATTTATCAAATGAATTTGTTTGTTTGTTTTTTGAGTAAATTACAGAACCAAATTTGAAAGATTGATTTCAGTTAGTTGTGAATGAAATCGATAAAGGTAACATTTTTCCATTTGTAAGATCATTTAATACACTTGGATTTTCAATTGTTACTTTTTCTTTTAAGTTTTTAGCTTTAATTTTTTCAATAAGAGCTTTAACTTCTTGGTTTTTTTTGTATTTCTCTAATAAACTATCATATGTTGTTGCTTGGTTTTTGTAAGTCTCCTTACCATTTTCATCAAGAATAGGTTTACCGATTTCGCTCATATTTGGCATTTTTGCAAAGTTAGGAACAATTAATGAGTTAAATTGTTTATTTAAGGAACTTTCAGGTTGTGTTAATTCAAGATATGGAACATTAAATTGCTCTCTAAAACTCATAAATTGTTTTTGGAATTTTAAATATTCATCAGACATTTCTCTGATTTTCTCTTCAGATAATGAAGTGATTGAATCATATGCATAGTTTTGTGCATCGTTTAATTTTTTATACTCAGCAATAACATTTTGATTTGATAATAAATATTGATCAACTGAATTTTTAAGTGTAGCATCTTTTGTCAATGATTTAATTTTATTAGCTCTATTTTCACTCTCGTTCATTAGAATGTAATTTTTAATGATTTCAGCTTTACCATTTGAATAAAATAAGTATCCAACTAACTTACTAAAGTCAGATTTCATTGATTGTTGAATTTCTTCACTTTCAGGCATGAATCTAATAAATGTAGAAAGAATACCGTTAAGAAACTGTGGATTTATAGCTCATGTGATTCTTGAAACTTCATTAAAATATTTATAAGTATTTTGAATTTCACCATTAATAATTTGTTCAATTTGTTTTAAGTTTGAGTTGACAATGTTGTTTTTAAATGATTCTGGATCTGATTTTAAAACATAAATAACCGTATTTTTAGCATTTTCATTTTGACTAAAGAAATTATTTAATCTTTCATTAGCTGCAGAATCATTTTCAATGATATTTAATCATTTTTGAGCTGTATTAACAATATTGTTAAATAAAACATTAGCTGTTTTTAAGTAGTCACCTTTAAACGATTTTAAATTTTGATCCTCTTTTTGTTGATTGTTGCAAGAAAGTGCAACAATTGGTAATGCAGCAGATATTCCAACCGGCATTGTTAATAAGAATTTTTTAACTAGTTTTTTCATAATTATTTTAATTTTATTAAACTTTATTATTTTTATTATTAAAAAATCATTTTTATCTAGCATATAGTTATATCAGTAAAGCACAAAAAACAGATATTGTGGTATTATTTAAAATATTAATCTAACTTATATTAAATAAGTAAATATTAGGAGTAATAATGTCAACATTTTTAACAGTTATATTGGTAATGGTTGGAATTCTAATTGTCTTCGTTTCATTATTAATGTCACCTGATTCAAATGGTTTTTCAGGAGCATTAGTTGGTTCAGGAGACTTGGAGTTATTTAAAAATTCAAAAGAAAGAGGAGTTAAGAAATTCTTAAAATACTCAATGATAGTTTTAGGAGCAATTTTAATTATTGCTTCAGTTATTTTAAGAATAGTACTGAAAAAATAAAAGTATGCAAAAACAAGAAATATTAAATTACATTAGAAAATATAAGTCAAGGTCATTTTTAGACATTGCAAAACATTTTAAAGTTTCATTGAGAAATAATAAAGACTTGACTAAAGCTATTTCAGATTTGCAATCTGAATATTTAGTTTTTAGAAATAATAATGATGAATATTATTCACCTGAACTAGAAGAAACAGTTACAGGAATTTTAAAAGTTGCTACAAAAGGTAACTTTGGATTTGTTGATTATGACATCAACGAAGAAGAAGGAACTAAAAAAAGTGTTTATGTAAAAACTTTTAATTTTAATGGAGCTATTAGTGGTGATGAAGTTAAGGTTAATGTTTATAAACTTCAAAAAGGTGATGAAGAATTAAAAGATGGTGTAGTTACACAGATTATTCAAAGAAACAATGAAAGTTTTGTTGGATTTATAAAAGAAAAAAATGGTGTTAAATCATTTGCACCTATTGATGCTAGATTTAAAAGTGTTAAATTTAAATTAATTCCTTCAAGTGTTCCAAACAAATTAAATGACTTAGTTTTAGCTAAAGTTTTAGCTTACGAAGATAAATTCATAACAATAAGTGTTGAAAGAGTTATTACAAACGAAGCTGACCCGATGGTTTTTGTTAAATCATACTTAGAACAAATTAAAGTTCCATCAGCTTTCCCTGAAAATACTGAAGATGAAATTAAATTAATTCCTGAAACAATTGATAATGAAGATCAAACAAATAGACGTGATTTTACAAATGAAATGATTGTAACAATCGACGGTGATGATACAAAAGATTTCGATGATGCAATCACAGTTAAAAAGTTAGATAATGGAAATTATTTCCTTGGAGTTTATATAGCTGATGTTTCTCACTATGTCAAAGAAGGTTCATTCATTAACCAAGAAGCGTTAAGCAGAGGAACAAGTATTTATTTAGTTGACAGAGTTATTCCAATGTTACCTGTTGAATTATCAAATGGAATTTGTTCGCTTAATCCAAATGTAAAAAGATTTGTTTTAGCTTGCGAAATGGAAATTGATAAAAAAGGAAATACAGTTAGAGCAGATATTTCACAAGGTATTATTGAAAGTAAATTTAGATTAACATACAAACAAGTTGACAAATACTACAATACAGGCGAAATTAACGAAGATCATCCAAACCAAGAAAATGTAGCTAAATTAAAACAAATGCTTAATGTAGCTAAAGAATTAAGTTTAATTATTCATGATTATAAGATCAAAGAAGGATATGTTGATTTTGATATTGATGAACCTAAAATTAAACTTGATCAATATGGCAGAGTTGAACAAATCGTGATTAATAAACGTGGATTTAGCGAAGTTTTAATTGAAGACTTTATGGTTAGAGCGAACGAAACAGTTGCTAAATATCTTTTTGATGCTAAGTTACCTGTTTTATATCGTGTTCACGAAGCGCCGGATGAAGATAAAATTCAATTACTGCAAAACTCTTTAGCAGCAGTTTCAATAGACGCATCAAAACTTAAAGCAAACTCAATTACTCCTAAAATATTTGCAGATTTTGTTAATAAAGTTAAAGCTGAAAGAGATGATGACTTTATTAAATTAATGTTCTTGCGTTCAATGCAAAAAGCAATTTATTCAGATGTAAACATTGGGCACTTTGGATTAGCAAGTGAATATTATTGCCATTTTACAAGTCCGATTAGAAGATACCCAGATTTAATCATTCATAGAATAATTAGAGATTTTATCATTAATAAACAAACCGAAAAACTTGAAGAGTTTAGATTAAACTTACCTGTATTTGGTGATTTAAATACTAAATCAGAACAAAAGGCAGTTCAAATTGAAAGAAATGTTAATGATCTTAAGTTTGCTGAATTCTTAAAAAATAAAATCGGTTCACCATTTAGAGCTCAAATTTTAAGTGTGCTTAACTTTGGTTTCTTTGTTGAATTTGATTTTAAAGCTAGTGGACTAGTTCATAAGTCAACATTGATTGATGGAGAATATGAAGCTAATGAAAACTTAACTAAATTGATTTCTAAAGATAGAAAATTTACAATTGGTGATTTTGTAGATGTAGTTGTTACAGAAGTTGATTTAGTTGAAGGTAAAGTTACTTGTGTATTAGCTGATTTATACGAAGCTTGATTAGCTAAAAAGCAAAAAGAAGAAGCTGAAAGAGCTTCTAAAAATAAGCAAAATTTTTCAAAATCAAGAAAAAATTTTCAAAAATAAAACAATAGCGCAAAGCTAATAAAGAGCTATGCGCTTTTATAATGAAAAGTTATCTTTTATATAACTTATTTAATATAATTAAAAATATTTATTAAAGGATAAGAATGAAAAATAAAAATAGAAATTTAGAGGAAAATTCATTAGGTTTTGATGCTGGATTAGTAATTAAACAAGATAAAGATATGTTTAATTATTCAGTTGATACCATTATGCTTGGTAATTTTATTTATTTAAATAAAAAAACCACTAGAGCACTTGAAATCGGTGCTAATAATGGTGCTTTATCAATTTTTGTTGCTTCTAGATATGACAAATTAAAAATTGATGCGATTGAAATTCAAAAAAAAGCAGCAGAGTTAGCAAAAGAAAATGTGAAGCTTAATAATATGGAAAATCAAATTCATATTATTAATCAAGACTTTAATGATTTTTACAAACAGCACACAAAGAATGCACAAAAGAAATATCAAATTATTTTCTGTAATCCACCTTTTTATCCTTATGATAAAACAAAAGTTAAAAATAACATTTCACAAGAAAAACTAATTGCAACGCACGAAATTCATTTAAATTTAGAACAATTAATTTTAGGTTGTTCTAAAATAATAGAACAAAAAGGATTTTTATCACTAGTGTTACCTGTTGAAAGAATGGTTGATGCTTTTGAATTATTAAGAAAATATAAATTTGAGCCAAAAAGAGTTCAACTTATTTATCCTAGAATAGACGATAAACCTAAATTTATTTTACTTGAAGCAAGATATCAGACAGGTTGAGGTGTTCATTTCTTACCTAACTTATATCTTCATGATAATAGCGATAAAAATAATCACGATTATTTACCTGAAATTAAAAAACTTTATAGACCTATAAAAGTGGAGGAGAAGATGAATAAAAAAACAAGTTATATAACAACACCTATTTATTATGCAAGTGGAAATTTACACATCGGACACTTATATACAACTACAGTTGCTTGAGTTTTAGCTAATTATAAAAAACTACTTGGTTATGAAGTTAAAATGCTTACAGGTAGTGATGAACACGGTTTAAAAATTCAACAAAAAGCTGCTGAGCAAAATGTAAATCCACAAGAATTTGTTGACAATTTAGTTGCTAAATATAAACAAATGTGAGTTGATTTTGGAATAGAATATGATTTCTTTTCAAGGACATCATCACAATTCCATAAAGATTCAGTAAAACACATTTTCTCTTATTTCTTAGAAAAAGATTTTATTTATAAAGGTCAATACAATGGGTTATACTCAGTTTCAGATGAAGAGTTTTTAACAGAAACACAAGCAGTCAAAAAAGAAGATGGATATTATCATCCGACAAGTGCTCACAAGCTAATTTTAGTTTCAGAAGATTCATATTTCTTTAAAATGAATGAGTTTGCAAAATGATTAGTTGAGTATATTGATGGTAATCCAGAATTTTTAGCACCTAACAAAATCATCAATGAGATGAAAAATAATTTCTTACTTAAAGGATTAGAAGATTTATCAGTTACAAGAACTAACATTGACTGAGGTATTAAAATTGATGAAGACCAAACACATACACTTTATGTTTGATTAGATGCATTATGCAACTATATAACTGCTTTAGGGTATGATGTAAAAAACAAACAACAACCAGATGAGTTTATGAAATTTTGAGCAAGCAAAGACTCAGAAGTTATTCACTTAATTGGTAAAGAAATCGCAAGATTCCATATGATTTATTGACCTATTTTCCTTAAAGCACTTAACTTAAAACAACCTACAAGAATTCAAGCGCACGGTTGATTAGTTACACCAACAGGAAAAATGTCAAAATCAAAAAATAATGTAGTTGATCCATATGATTTATTAGCTAAATACGATAAAGAAATGATTAAATACTATTTAACATCACAAATCACATTAGGAGAAGATGGTGTTTGAGATGAAGATAGATTTATTGATGTGATTAACTCTGAATTAATTAATAATTATGGAAACTTAGTTTCAAGAACTTTAAAAATGAAATCAAATAGTTTTTCAGGTCCTTTAAAATACAAGTCATCAAAAGATCAAAATGACTTGGACATAGACTTAAAAATTAGAAATTCTATCTTCGAATACAAAAAACACTTTGACAATTTAGAAATTGACAAAGCATTAAAAGTTGCTATTAATTTATCAAGCGACTTAAATAAATATGTTGATTTAACAGAACCGTGAAAATTAAAAGAAGATTTACCAAGATTAGAGCAAATTTTAATAAGACTTCTAAATGGTATTTATGCAGTATCGACTTATTTATCGGTTGTATTAAAAGATAAAACAAAAGAAGTAGCAACTGCATTAGGTTTTGATAGTTTTTCTATTGATTTAATAGAAGATTATCAAAAATTTGATAATATTAATCAAGGGAATGAGTATATGCTCTTTGCTCGTTTAAAAAAATAACTTGATCTTATTAAGGAGGCGATTTTGATTTTTGCCAAAGCATCAAGATATGTAATAAATCCAGAAAAGTTAAAAGGATTTATTGATTATTTATTTATATTAACTAAAAAAACAAGAATGAAAGAAGAAAATTTATCATTCGAATATTCTGTCGATCCTGAGGGAATAGTAATTGTTTTAGAAAGATGATCTACAAGATTAGATTATGAAAAGTTTATGCAGTTAGAAGAGTTTAAACAAGAGTTTAAAACCCTTAACAAAATGTGTAAATCAGTTAATACATTATATGATGTAGATTTAGTTAAATAGTAATAATAATTTTAAGTAAATTCAACTCATTAAATTAATCGAGTTGATTTTTTATCCAAATTTATTAAAGTGAGGTATTTATGGTTATAGGCATAAGTGGAATGATTGCTGCAGGAAAAAGTTCATTAGTTAAAAACTTACAAAAAGAGTTTCCTACTTCAAAAATATTAAGAGAGTTTGAAGAATCTGATGATGTTTTCAACACTTTCTTAAATTGATTGTATGAAAATAAACCAAATTTAACAATTAGTTTTCAATCTTATATAGCTGAAAATCATTCAGATAAGTTTGCAAAATTATTAGATGAATACAATCAATCAAATTCAAATATTAAAAAAGATCACATTTTTGTTGATAGATTTGCATTAGAACATTATATTTTTGCTAAGTTGATATTATCTGCAAAAAGTGAAAAATATTTACAGGCTTATGACGCTATGTTTGAAAAGTTAGTAACTGAAGATGAAATGCCACATTTTGCAATTTTCTTGGATGTAGATTTTGA
This sequence comes from Mycoplasma sp. 1232, assembly GCF_034863345.1. Lineage (NCBI taxonomy): Bacteria > Bacillati > Mycoplasmatota > Mollicutes > Mycoplasmatales > Mycoplasmataceae > Mycoplasma > Mycoplasma sp. 1232. Next base: position 10,440 of record NZ_JAYFFB010000007.1, on the reverse strand, counting down.
AACATTTAAGAAAAGATTGTTTGCAAGAAATAGAGAATCAGAAGTGAAGAATTTTGATTGTAATTACGAATATTTTAAAAATTTACATTCTAACTATTTAAAAATCTTTAAAGAGATAGCTTCAAAATATAACCTTAAGTACTATGTCATAGACACAAATGATAAAGATGAAAAACAAATATTGCAAGAAGCATTATCAATTATTAGTGCTGAAGAAAAATTACTTAGTCAATAGATTTTCATTTTTATCACAATTAAGAAAACACTTATTTTTAGTTCTATTAAGAACAGGGATGAGTGTTTTTCTTTTTGCAAAAGCATAAAAAACAACACTAATCTAATTGATTTAGTGTTGTATAAAATCTATGTAAAATTATTAAGCTGGTGTATTTTTTTAATTTGTAGTAGCAGCTGGAAGATTTAATGTAACTTGGAATGTTTTTGATGAACTCTTAACTGGTGTTGCATCATTAACGTATTTAACAACTTTGAATTTAATTGTAACTGTTCCTTGTGATTCATTGTAAACTGTGTTAAGTCATCCACTTGCCCCTTGAATACCTTGTTTGTTTTCGTATTCAGGTTTTACATCATTAGCAATCATGTAACCACTTTTAATGTATTGAATTCCTTTTTCAGTATTAACAGCCTTAATTTCTGCTGAAGGTTGTGAAACATTGTAATCTCTACCAACACCTGTTGCTAATTGACCATCATAGTTAGAGAAGAATAATTGTCTTTTTCTTACTTCACCTTTTGTTAATTTGTCAATAACATCTTGTCTTTTTTCTGGTAAGAATGTGAATAATTCAGTTCCTTTAGCCACTAATCTTTCACCAATTCTATCTAATTCAGCAATTTCTGGGTCAGCTTGCACAGGTGAACCTGTGTTTGGGTTACCAGGTTGTTCTGGCTTTTTAGTATCTTTACATGATACTGCCACGGCTGGTGCCACAATAGCTGATAATCCAGCAATACTCATAAGTAAAGTTTTTAATTTTTTCATAATAATCATCTCCTGAAAATTAATTTATCTACTTAAATTTAAGCACATTTTTCAAATATTATGTAATAAATATGTAATTTTTTCTTATTTTTTTCACATTTTGTGAAAAATTAAGGATTTTTTCTCTGGTTACACTCTTTATTCAGTGAATTCTGAAATAAAAACCACAGCTAGAAAGCTGTGGCGAAGTTATGTAAGGTATAATAATGATTATGTGTTTTACATAAAATTATTTAGTGACAGGTGTTTAATAATTTAACACAAGAAGGATGTTTCATAGACATCACATTCTTTATCCGAATCAAGTTCAAGGATAAAGCACTGGTATTATTATAAGATAAAAATTCAAAAAATGAAAAAAATTTTCATCTATAATTTAAAGAACTATGGAAAAAAGTAAAATTCGTAATTTCTCAATAATAGCTCACATAGATCACGGTAAGAGTACTTTAGCTGACCGTATTTTAGAATACACAAATACAGTAGACACAAGAGAGTTAACTGCTCAATTTTTAGATTCAATGGATCTTGAAAAGGAACGTGGTATTACAATTAAACTAAATGCAGTTCAAATCAAGTATAAAGACTATATTTTTCATTTAATTGATACACCAGGACACGTTGATTTTAATTATGAAGTTTCTAGATCTCTTGCAGCTTCTGAGGGAGCTTTATTGCTTGTGGATGCAACACAAGGTATTGAGGCTCAAACTTTAGCTAATGTTTATTTAGCGATTGAAAATAATTTAGAAATCTTACCTGTTATAAATAAAATCGATCTACCAAGTGCTGATGTTGAAGGTGTCAAAAAAGAAATAGAAGAAGTTATCGGTATACCTACTGATAATGCTATTTTGGTGTCTGCAAAAACAGGCCAAGGTGTTCATCAATTGCTTGATGCGATTGTTGAATACGTCCCAGCTCCTAAAAATGCAGATGATAATAAACCTTTAAAGGCATTGATTTTTGACAGTTACTTTGATCCATATCGTGGTGTAGTTATGCTTATTAGAGTATTTGAAGGTAAGCTTAAAACAGGAGATAAGTTTAAATTTATGTCAAGACACGATGCAGGAAACGAGTATCATGTTATTGACTTAGGTATTAAAAATCCAAATGAAACCAAAAAAGATGAATTAGTTGCAGGAGAAGTTGGGTGAGTTTCAGCAGCAATTAGAGATGCAAAAGAAGTTAACGTCGGGGATACAATCACTTTAATTTCTAATCCAACAAAACAAGCTCTTCCAGGTTACAAAAAAATGAAACCTGTTGTGTTTACCGGTTTTTACCCAATCGACACAAAAGATTACATGGATCTTAAGGAAAGTTTAGAAAAAATTTCATTATCAGACTCATCAATCACATGAGAACAAGAAACATCAAAAGCATTAGGATTTGGATTTAGAGTTGGTTTCTTAGGAATGTTGCATATGGAAATTCTTCAAGAGAGACTTGATAGAGAATATAAGGTTGGAATTATTGCGACAAGTCCAAGTGTTGAGTATAAAGTAACTACTACAAAAGGAGAAATTGAATACATTTCTAACCCTACATTGTTTCCTGATAGAACATTTATAGAACAAATCGAAGAACCATATGTTGAAGCAAGTATTTTTGTACCAAATGAATATATTGGTAATGTTATGGAACTTTGTCAAAATAAAAGAGGTATTTATAAAACTTTAGAGACAGTTGACTCTAGAAGAACTAGAATAATTTATGAATTACCATTAGCTGAAACTGTTTTTGATTTCTTTGATAGATTAAAATCTACCACAAAAGGTTATGCATCATTTGAATATGAGTGAATTGGATATAGACCTTCAGATTTAGTGAAAGTAGATATCTTATTAAATGGTGATAAAGTTGATGCATTCTCAATAATTTCTCATAGAGAAAAAGCATATGAAGCAGCTAGAGAGTTGTGCATAAAACTCAAGGATGCAATACCTAGGCAAAACTTCGAAGTACCTGTGCAAGCTACTATTGGTGGAAAAATTATTGCAAGAGAAACAATTAAAGCTTATAGAAAAGATGTTACTGCAAAACTTTATGGTGGGGATGTAACAAGAAGACAAAAATTACTCAAGAAGCAAAAAGAAGGTAAGAAACGTATGAAAAAACTAGGTTCTATCGAAGTGCCACAAGAAGCTTTCTTATCAGTTTTAAAAACAAATATTGACAAATAATTTATTTAGCCAGGTTAATACCTGGTTATTTTATTAGCCAAGTTTTATAATTGTCTCCATACAAATTTCTAATCGCATCTTTATATGATGATTTTTGATTTTCATATCCTCCATAAATTAAATCATATGGTTCTATGTTATATGAGCCAAAGTTATGTGAATAATCTAATTTAGGTGATCTTAATAGACAAGATATTGATGCCTTATTTTTAAAATCAACATCATATGTAGCGAACATTAAACCAAGCAATTGATTATTTTGATTAACAACCGGAGATCCTGATGAACCATAATATGGTTGATAATTATTTATTACGAATCCTAAACCATAATTAACAAATTTATTTCTTTTGAAAACAGATTTATTTAGATACTTAAAATTATTTAAATGACTTATGTACCTAAAGTTAAGCAAAATATCAACAAAACCAGGATAGTTTTCTAAAAAATGAAATTGCTCTGAGTGATTTAAATTATTTGAATTATTAAAAGTAAACTCATTTTCTTTAACGTGGTAACCAATTGAGTAAAATTCATGATTTTCCAAAATATTATCTGATGATATTGTGCTAATTTTTTTGATATTAATAAATTTGCCTAATCATTCATTAAACGAGATATTTTGACAACTGACTAAATTTTCATTTTTAGAGTATTCAAAAATTGAATTACTTTTATTATTAAGATTTTTCAAATCTAATTCCAGTATACCAAAGTCAATCATTTCTTCAACATTATCCATATTATGGATGTAGTTTTTAGGACTTGACTCTAAAAAATCTAATGCTAAATATACAATTTTAAAATCACTAGGATTAAAGTTGAAAATTTGCTTAATTTCTTGGTTTTTATTCGTATCAAATTTCAACTTTGAAATTTGAACTTGAGAAGTTATAAGATTACTTTCATCATTTAATAATTGATTATCACTGATAATATTTGAAAATATTGAGCCATCAGAATTATTCTTTACAAAGTTATTTAGAACATGAGCATTTGTTACGAAATACAATTTTTCAATTTCACCATTATCATCAAGATGATAATCAAATAAACTCATAGTACCTGAATGAATCATATATTTAGATTGTGAGTTTATCCTGTTATGAGGGTTATAGTTATGAAACGAAACTTTAAATACATTATCCATCATATCTTCATGATGAATATTAAGATTAATTTGATTATTTTTATCAAGTTTGATACTTTCTCAATTCATTTTTCCTGAACCAAGCAAAATTTTATTATTAATTAATAATGGAGAAAAATTACTTAAATATTTCTGATTCAATAAACTATTTGTTGTTTTATAAGAATTTGTATTATGGTTTTTCTTATTGATTTCTTTTTTTAATTGATGGTTATCAGTCCTGCATGAAGCAGTAAAGAAGCTGCAACAAAACATTAACTTCGTAAAAATTATTAAGCAAACTAAAATTTTTTTCATAATCACCTCATTAATTTAGTGATTTTTCTCAAATTTGAACTATTAGGTAATTAGTTACAAAAATAGTTAAAAAAATTAAAATAGTTGATAAAGTTATTCATTTTCTATAGATAATCCTGAGAGCCTTGAGACATTTAATGGAGGAGAATATGAAGCATAACATGCTAATAATGCATATACAATTTTAGGAGACTAAATATCAAACTAAAATTGTTAAAATAATTATAAAAAACCTCAATATAACTATCACTAAAAAATGTGTTCGTTATATTGAGGTTTATATTTTTCAATTTAGTTATCTATCAAATTTTGATTTGTTCTTCTTCAGGTAAAAACATTTGATCGTTTTCATTTAAGTTATAAGTTTTTGTGAAATCCGGATTGTTTAATAAAACAACATTTCCACGTATTTCTGAAGGTGAGTGAACGTCAGATTCCAATCTTCTTTTTGCGCTTCCTTCCGTGATAATCATTCTTCAAACTCTAGCTCAGTTTTCGAAGAAGTTTTTTGGATCAAAGTCATTTTCAAGTTTAGCAGCTTCAAATGCACATGAAACTCCACCGATATCAGCAATATTTTCAGAAACTGTTAGTTTTCCATTCACTTTTCCATATTTAGTTTCTTTACCATCATATAACTTAATAACAGCGGCAATTTTTTCGTCAAATTTTACTCTATCTTCATCGGTTCATCAGTTGTTTAAGCTTCCATTTTCATCAAATTGTGAACCGTTGTTGTCAAATGCATGTGAGATTTCGTGAGCAATAACTGCTCCAATTCCTCCATAATTTGCAGATGAAGATTGATTAATATCATAATAAGGAGCTTGTAAAATTGCAGCAGGGAAAACAATGTGATTTGCAAATGGATTAAAGTAAGCATTAATTTCTGCAGGAGACATTGATCAATACTTATCATTCTTTAATTGATTGTATTGCGATAAGTTGTATTGAGTCTTAATTGATTCAAAGAATAAAACATTTTCTAAAATGTTTGAACCTTGCTCATAGGTCTTAACAACAAAATCTTTGTAAAATGGTCTGATGATTTCTGGGTATCCAACCATAACACCTAATTTGTTCAATTTAGTAATTGCTTTTTTAATTGTTTCTTTTGATAATCATGTGTTTTCTTCCAAGTTTTTCTTATAGACTTCAATCATATTAGCGACCATATGTTCTACATCTTTTTTAGCTTTCTCTCCAAAGAAATGTTTTGCATAGTACATACCTAATGGTTCTTTGAAATATTTAGTAGCCAAATCATAAGCGAACATTTCTAAATCTCTTGGTTTTTGGATTGAGTAAATTGCATTTTTAAATTCTGTTGCTTTAATTCTTGTTTCTTCATCTAAATATGAAGCTGCAAAAATTAAGTTTTTAATAAAGAATAAAGCTTTATATTCTTCAAACGTTTCTTCATTGAAAATATTGTTTAAGTTTTCAATGAATTTAACATTTGAACAAGGTATCATTTCAACTTTTTGACCTACTAATTGTTCTGCAATGTTTGGAATATTAAAGATTGAACTTTTATCATCATATCATGTGATTTCTTTAGGGTTGTATAATGAAACATAATCAGCTTTTTGAACATCTGAAAGAACATAATCTTTAATTTTTAAATCAAAAGCAATAGCTTTATTAATTAAATCATTTGATTTTCTTTCATCAAATCCGTATTTTTGTAATAAATCAAAAACCATATTAATTCATACAGTCATTAATCTATTTGCTTCTTGTTCATTTTCATATGTTTCTTTTGAAGGTAAAATTAAGCTAAATTCATCAAGTCATAAAACTTGTAATTTATTATTTTTAAAATCTTCTCCAACACCAAAAGATAAAGGTAAAGATACATATCTATTATTAAAGTAATCAAAATTTGAAGCAAGTTGTTCAAATGATTTTAATTCTTCAATATTTTTAAGAAAATCTTTAGCCGGTTTTATTCCGATTTCTTTTCTCTTATCTTTATCAATAATCATTTTGTAAAATTCAACATACTGCTTCATCATAGGATCATTAGGTAATTCTTTTTGACCATTAGCTCACTGAACTGTTAAGTCTTTAAGTAATTTTTCTAATTTGATATCTAATTCACCGAATGCTGACATCGATGATCTATCTGATGGAATTGTAGCAGTATTTAATCATTCATAATTAACGTATTCATAAAAATTATCTTCTAATCTAGGTTTTGACATTTTAACTCCTTATAATTTTCTTTTTATTATATAGCAATTAGAGTTTTTTAAACAAAAACCACCAAAAATTGGTGGCACATATCTATAAAAATAATATATAAATTCTATTTAATAAATTAAACAACTTTAACTGAAACTTCTTTAGAATGTGATTTACCTTCCAAATTGTTTCTTTCTATATGGAATATTTCAATTTTTTCATTTCCCTTTGTGTGTAATCCGTGTTTTTGACCACGGCGAAATCCTTTAATTTGACCTTCTAATTCGTCAATTGTGTTAGCTTGTGCAATAACTTCACCACTAGCTACTAATTTTGCTTTGTATTTGTACATAAGCACCTCCGATTTCTTACACTTTTATTCTATAACTTTTTGAGATCAAGTTATCAAAAATTTAATATTTTCTAGTAAATTTTTCACATTTATGAAAAAAATAATTACAGCACTTCTTATCTTATTTTAAGATAAAAAGTGTATGATTTAAACATGACTAAATTACGTAAATCTTTATTGTTTTTAACTGGTTCAATCTTAGGTCTAGGAACACTTGTGACTAATTCATGCAGTTTTCTAGATATTTTTAAATCTTCTGGAAACGGTGATAAAAAACAAGTTAATCAAGTTAAATTAAGATTTACAAATTACACACATCCTACAATTGCAGCTTCTAATGTAGTCTCAATTAACAATAAAGAATTTATGAAAACTTCATCAAAAAGCAATGATGAAGTTAGTCAATTATTAAATAGATTTGAAACTGAAAAAAATAATGTGCACGAATATGAAGAAACTAATGGATCTTGCTATTTTGAATACATAGATCCGTACACAAATGTGACTTTTAGAGACTATGCATATTATGTTAGCGAAGACAAAAGTGAGCGTAGATATTTATTAGGTCCTCAAGGTTTAGTTTTATATGCTCATGAATTTAAAAGAAAAATTCCATTCAGTACTGAAGTTTTTGATCTTGAAGCTATAAATATAAATAATTTTAGTGTAATAGATAATACTGCAAACGGCTTATATATTCCGAATATTAAAAATATCTTTATTAATGGTTTCTTTTTTTGTGAATCAGGAATGAGCCTTTATGAAATTATTGCTTATATGATGCAAACAACATTCCACGAATATATGCATCATTGAGCAAACTCATATGCAGAAATTGCATTTAAAAAAGATGTACTTGCAAAATATTATAGTTTTGAAAATGATGATTCACATTTAGTTAACCCATCAATTATTTATTATTCACCTGGAACAACAATTAAAGATCAGCATAATCATCTTTACATTCAATATTGAAATAAATCGTTTGTTGATTCATTTCAATATTTATTAAACTATGACGTAACTTCAAAATCAAAAATCTCTGATGAAACTTGAGAAATATTAAGAGCAGATAATAACAAAAAAAACAGTTTTATTCATAATGTTTTTAGTCCAAAAGATATTTGAGATCTTTCAAACGGAAAACCAAGCAATCCTGATGTAATTGAACTTAATAGAAAATTAAAAGAACATTCAAAATTGTATTATTCACCTGATACAAAGTTCGGTCTTTCATCAAATAATATTCGCTACTATTATTCATTGACTGAATTAGTTCCAAGAGAATATTTGAAATATGGTTTTGAACCTTACTTTAATATAAATTTACCAAATCCAATCGGTCCTGCTATAGAAGATTCAAGAAATAAAGGTCAAGATATCTTTACAATGAGTTATTTTAGCTATGCTCATATCGACAAAACATCTTCATCCACAACTTACACAATTTCGCCAACATCTTTAGCAGATGATATGAGCAAAGTTTTCTTGAATAATTTTGATTCACAATATAGACAAGGATGATACATAGAAGGTGATTTGACAATTCAAGAAAATTCAAACATATCAAGAACTTATAAAAATCAATCTTCAATTCTTCTGCCAACAACACCTTTTGCTTTATCTGAATATCAACCTCAAGTAGGATATAGAACTAAAACTGAATATTTAAATCTTCAGAAAATAAAACAAGATAAATCAGTTGATTTTTACAAATTATTTTTAGATACAATGGGTTATGGAAAAACTATTTCACAACTATATTATGATAATAGTGGATGAAAATGAATTGATTTAGAGCATTCGCAAATCGAAAATAATGAAGCAAATCAACATAAAATCAAATTAAGTGGTTACTTAGATTCAAATGAGTACACAGGGTTTGTCTTCGTTAATCCAGATAATAATCAAGTTACTGCAACATCAAAAATTAAATACTTAGATACATTCAATTTTTTTGGTCACAAAACTTTTGATAAAGGTGCATTATTATCAAATTCATTAACATCAGAACAAACTCGGCAAAGAGAAGAACAATTAAATAATAGAATTTATCCAAATTCATTAAATGAATATACAAACACTTTATTTATTCCATATATTTCAGAAGATTTCATTACAAAACCAAGTAATAATTCAGTTATTTATTTATGAAAAGATTTAAATAACAATAATATTGCTGAAGAAAATGAAATTTTAATAGAAAAAGAAATAACGCTTCCTGAAAATAGATGAGTAACAACAGCAAGATCAACAAAAAATGAAAATGTTTACAATATAATAAAAACTACAGATAATAAAGTTAAATTAGATTTTCATAAATTATTTACATAGTTAAGATATTCACAAGCAAATAGAAAGGAATTTATGCTATGAGATTTTTCTAAATTAAAAGTTGGACAAATGATTAATGTTCAAGCTTATAAACATAATGGCCATCTTTATAGACAATGAAATTCTGTAAAAGTAATTTTTCATAATAAGAGACATATTGTTTTATTTTTAAAAAACACTAAAGTGGCTGAATATGAAAGAGATGTAAATGGGTGAAGATATAAAGAAAATGCAATTTGATTTATTCCGAAAGATTCAATGTACAATGCAATTGTTCTTTTAAAAGAAAGCGGTTCTTATTATTATATAAACCTTGCATCACGTCCAATTTTTGAAGATGACACGCTTAAATTTATTGATTATGATTTAGACATAAAATGTTATCCAGATAAAGAATTACAAATTGTTGATAGAGAAGAATTTGCTGAACATTCAAAAGAGATGAAATATCCCGAATCATTAAGAAAGACTATTTATGATGAAATTAAAGACATCATTTCTTTATATAATGATTATGAATATTTCTTTTCGGATGAAGTTATTGCATACTATTTAAAAGTTTTATATGATGATAAATTAATAACAGAGAAAACATATAATAAATTATTAGACACTAATAATAGAAGAAAATACAATGAAGAAACTTCGATGTTTGCTGATATTTCAAAAATATACAAATAACAAAAACTTTAATACTGTCCATTAAACTATGATGTGGATAGTATTTTTTTAATCAAAAGTTCAAATAAAAAATTCGAAAAAAATTTTTAAAAAAACTTTGAATAAAAAAAATAGTGTTATAATATTCATGCTTTTGATAGCAAAGAAGTTCTTTGAAAACTAGATATATACAAGACATGACAAGTCAATTTTTTTCGAGAGTTTGATCCTGGCTCAGGATGAACGCTGGCTGTGTGCCTAATAC
>NZ_JAYFFB010000006.1:0-58674 GCF_034863345.1 Mycoplasma sp. 1232 | reverse complement strand
CTTAACTTATTTTTTAAATCATTATAAGCATCAGCTTGCTTTTGTTTTTCTATTTTGTATTCTTCTTTGACCTTCTCTATTGCCTTAATATTATTTACTTCAAGCTTGCTTTTCTCAGCTTCAATTGTCGAATTCATTGAAGCATTTAATTCACTTAACTTATTTTTTAAATCATTATAAGCATCAGCTTGCTTTTGTTTTTCTATTTCGTGTGCTAATTTAAATGATGATTCTAATTTTGCAATTTCCTCTTGTTTTGCTCTTTTTGAAGCTTCAAGTTCTGTTTTTAGATCAGTAATCTTTTTATTATAATCATCAATCACACCTTGAACATTAACCTTATATTCAGGTAAATTTGTAAGATTTTCAAGTATTTCTGTTTTTACTTGATTTCTAATATCATCATTTCTTTCATTGTTTATGCTGCTACTTAAAATGAATAATTCTGTATTACTTAAGCTTGACAAATCAATAATATCACCAGCACTAGCATTTTCAACCAAAACCAATTTCATTGGATTTTGTTCACTAAATCTAAATTCAATCTTTTTCATACAAACGTCCTTTCTGATTTGTTTTTTGTCCTATATTTTTATTATACTTTTTTTTTTTTTTTTACATTCGCCCCTTAATTTTATATACCTTATTTTCAATACTATTAGTATTTTTTATAATATTCTACTTTTTTATAATTTAGAAAAAAGCAAGTGGTTACACTTACTTTTCTAACATGTTGAATAGTTCAACAATTTTCGCTACTGATAATTGTTGAATTCTTAAATTGTCATCATACCCTAATTGTTCAAATATATTAAGAATATGATCTTTTGAATATTTATTTTGTAATGAATAAGAAAGTTTCTTTCTTCTGTTCTCAAAGCATAATTTGAAAAAATCCTTAATTGAATTTCATTCATCTAATGAAACATTATTTTTAAATCTCAAAGATAAAATAGCTGAATCCACCTTTGGAGCAGGTGAAAAAGCATTTGCTGGAACAATAAATTCTAATTTACAATCAGCTAAAAATTGTGATGAAACTGATAATTTTGAATAATCTTTTGTATTAGGTTTAGCACAAACTCTTTGCGCTACTTCTTTTTGAACCATTACTAATACACCTTCAAAATTATCTTTGTTTTCAAATATTTTAAATAGGATATCAGTTGTTATGTAATAAGGAATATTAGCAATAATGTAAGTATCCTTAAAATTAGTTATATCAGCTTCCAGGAAGTCTTGATGAATAAGTTTAAAATTAGGATTGTTTATTTCTTTATTTAGAATATCAACCATATCAGTATCGATTTCAAAAGCAGTTACATAAGCTCCTGCATTTAAAAGATAATTAGTTAAAGCACCTCTACCCGGTCCTATTTCCAACACTTTTTGTTCTTTTACATCAAATACATTAATTATCTTACGTAAAATGTTTTGATCTTTTAAGAAGTTTTGTCCAAACTTCTTTTTTGCATAAACTTCTTTTTTATTTTGCATTATAAATTAAATAAAGTCCTTAAGTTTTTATTAATTCTATCTGTGAATTTATCCATACCTACTTTTTTAATTCCTGCTATGTAGTAAGCCACAAATAAAACTGTATTTGGTTCATTTTTTTGTTCTGTATATGGATGAACTCTTAAGAATGGAGCATCAGTTTCTGTAAGAATTCTTTCAAGTGGTAAAAACTCAATAATATCTCTTGTTTGGTTTGTTGTTCCATATGTAACAGCACCACTGAATGAAAAATAAAGATTTTTAAATTCTAAAAATTTCTTAGCTCACTCCATATTTCCAGCAAATGTATGGAGCATAACTTTGATGTTAGGAAACTCTTTTAAAATATCATAAACATCTTGGTAAGCTCGGTATTGGTCGATTTTATCTCTAATGTGAACAACAATTGGTAGGTTTAATTCTTGTGCTAATTTGATTTGATTTCTAAATGATTTAATTTGATTTTCTCTTGATGGAACACCTTCTTCATAGAAGTAATCTAATCCAATTTCACCAATTCCAACAATAGTCTCATCAATTAAATCTTTATATCTTAAATAATCATTCTCATCAATTCCATCTTCAGGATGAATTCCTATAACAGGTTTAATTAAATCAGGATACTTTTTAGCTAACTTGATAACTTCTTTATTTTCTTCAGCGTGACCACCATTAACAATCATAAATTCAAGTCTATTAGCATAAGCTTGCTCGCAAATCATATCAATAATTTCTTCGTGTTTGTAAGCAGTCATTGATAAATGATTATGTGCATCAACAAATTTATTTTTCTTTGAACTCATATTATTTACCTAAACAGAAAGTGCTGAACATAACATCTAATAAGTCTTCTCTGTTTACATTTCCTTTAATATTTTGTAATTGATCTCACGCTGCATATAAATCAATGATAATCATGTCAAAAGTTGCATAGTTGTCAAGTGCATTTTTAGCATCCTTAAGCGAATTTAAAGCTTGCTTAATAAGTGAAAGCTGACGTGTATTTGAAAAAATACGCTCATCTAAAATGTTGATATTCTGGAAGTTCGAAACTAAACCTTGTTCTAATGCTTCAATATCGTTATTTAAAGCAGAAATATAAATAACGTTATCATCTAATGACTTATCTGACTTTAGCAAGTCTTTTTTGTTCATAACTTTTAAATAGAACTTACCTAACTCTTTTGATTTTTGCTCAATTAATTTATCAAAATCATCTTCGGTTTCATTTGCAGATACAACGTGAACTACAAGATCACTTTTTTCAATTTGATCTAACGATTTTTGAATACCAATTTTTTCAATAATTTCTTGAGTGTTTCTTAAACCAGCAGTATCAACAAGTTTAAATAACATATCGTTGATTTTGTAGGTAGCTTCAACTAAATCTCTTGTAGTTCCTGCGATATCTGTAACAATTGCTTTTTCTTCTGATAAAAGTGCATTTAAAATACTACTTTTTCCAACGTTAGGTTTTCCTAAAAATGCAACTTTAACTCCTTCAAAAACATATCTAGAATCCTCTGAAATTTTCACTATTTTTTCTAGTTCACTGATTAAAACAGAAATTTTCTCTGACATATTAATTGAATCTAAATGTTCGACATCATCGTATTCAGGGTAGTCAATATTAACTTCAGCAAGACCGATTAAAACAGCAATCTTATTTAAAAACTCATCAATTAAACCTGAAGTTTTACCTTTGAATTTATTAACTGATGCAAGTGCTTGAGATGAAGTTTGAGCCATAATTAAATCGTGAATAGCTTCAGCTTTAATTAAATCCATTTTTCCATTTAAAAAAGCTCTTCTAGTGAATTCACCACGTTCGGCTAATCTGGCACCATTTTCAAGTAATAAACTTAAAACTTTGTTTGTAACAACAATTCCACCGTGGCAGTTAATTTCGATTAAAGGTTCGCCAACATAGTTATTGAATACATCATTACCATTTGCATCTTTTTTACCGACAAATGACATGACTAAAACTTCATCAATAAGTTGTCCATTATCATGAATAAAACCATATGAAATTGTGTGATCTGCGCCAATTTTTCCTTTAAAAACTTTAGAAACAACATTTACTGCATCAGGACCACATACACGAACAATTGAAATTGGTTGATTTATATGAGAACCTGAGCTGATTGCTGCAATTGTTTCATTAGTCATATTGTCTCCTTTCTTATAAATACAATAAAACTAGCTAAAAAGCTAGTTTGACATTTATTTATTCATTAATTCTTCTTGTTTTTCACTTGTAATTTTGTCGATTTTACTAATTTCTTTATCAACTTCTTTTTGAATAACATCTAAGTATCTTTTTTGTTCGTCTTCTGATAACTCTTCATCAGCTTTGATAGCTTTATTAACTTCTTGACGAGCATTACGAACACCTACTTTAGCATTTTCAGTTAACTTAGATAATGATTTAACCATTTCCTTACGTTTTTCAGTTGTAAGAGGAGGGAAGTTTAATCTAATTTGACTTCCTTCATCAATTGGCATAACACCTAAGTTTGCTTTTTCAAGAGCTTTATTAATTTCCTTAACTGATGTAATATCATAAGGTTTAATTAATAATTGTTGTGGTTCAGGAACTGAAATGTTTGATAATTCTTCAAGTGGTGTAAGTGTGTCATAGTAATTGACACGAATGCCTTTGATCAATTGAGGGTTAGCTCTACCTGTTGAAATTTTTGATAATTCAAAACGGTAATGTGAAAGTGCTTTTTCTGCTTTTTCAGCAAAATCTAATAAATAAATATCTAATTCCATTATTTAGTAACCTCTGTATGTTTGATTTTTCCTTCAAGTGCATTTAAAATTGAATTTTCTTCTAATAAGTTAAACACAATTAAATTAATATTGTTGTCTCTAGCCATACTTGTGGCTGTTAAGTCCATAACTTGTAATTTCTTTTCTAAGATTTCATCATAAGTGATGTGATCATAATGTTTTGCATCAGGATTTTTCTTAGGATCTGAATCATAAATTCCATCAGTTCCATTTTTACCCATTAAAATAACTTGAGCACCAACTTCTGATGCATATAATGTTGCTGCTGTATCTGTTGTAAAGAATGGACGACCTGTCCCTCCGGCAAAGATAACAACTTCACCATCTTCTAAGTATTTGATTGTTTTTTCATTAATGTAATATTCAGCTACTCTTTGATCAATGTTTAATGAACTTTGAACTCTAGCTTTAAGTCCGACACGCTCGAAACCGCTACCTAAGGCAATAGCATTCATAATTGTAGCAAGCATTCCAATATAGTCAGCTTTATTTCTGTTAATTCCATTTTTTTCAGCAGAAGCACCTCTTCAGAAGTTTCCTCCACCAATAACTACTGATACTTGTATACCTTTAGCTACAATTTCTTTAAGTTGTAATGCAATTTTGTGAACTAAATCATAGTCAATTGCTAAATGTTTTTCTTTGTTTGCAAAACCTTCTCCGGAAAGTTTTAAAAGAATTCTTTGATACTTAATCATCACTACCTCTATTTAACAAGTTAAGTTTTTATTATTTAATATAAATAATAATGTTTAAACTAATTATATAGAAAAAAGATTTTTCAGTCTATTTTTTTTAACTTTTTACAAAATCTCTAAATTTAAGGATAAAAACTGCAATTTTTCACTTTTTTATGGAATTTTTCACAATTTTTCTCACAAATTACCGTTTTTTAAAAAATACTTTATAATTTATAAACATATTTTACAAATATGTTGTATTTTCAATTAATATTCCTATGCCATAGGAATAAAATTTTCCAAAAATAATTTAAAGAAAGAGGTAGATTATGGCAGCAGAAAAAGAAAAATTTTTATTTGCTATTGACTTAGATGGTACAACACTTCAATCTAGTGCAACAGGTGTTATTCACGACAGAACACTTAGCGCAATTAAAAGAGCAACAGAGGAAGGACACGTTGTATGTATCCTTACAGGAAGACCTTGAAGAAGTACTAAATTCATTTATGAATCATTAGGTCTTGACACAATCGTTGCTAACTACAATGGAGCGCATATTCACCATCCATATGATCAAGAATTCATCCCTTACATTAAATATTTAAACTTAAATGAAGCATTATACATTTTAGGTGATCCTAAAGTTAAAAAAGAAGTTTCAAACATCGCTATTGAAGGACCAGACTGAGTTCAATTAGATCACCGCGATGAAGAACTTGAAAAAGTTTTCGGATTTAAAACAAGTTCAAAATTACGTATCGGTTTAGACTTATACAAAATTCCTTTGATGCCTACAGGAATTATCTTTGACGTTAAAGAGACAACAAACATTGAAGAACTTAGAAAATACCTTAAATCAAGATATGGTGACTTAGCTGAATTCTCATACTGATCAAAAGGAGAAGGTTTAACACCTGTTTTTGATATGACTAACATTACAGCTAACAAAGGTAAAGCTTTAAGTATGTTAATTAGATACTACGACGTTAAAGTTGAAAACACAATTGCATTAGGAGATGGATTTAACGACGTTCCTATGTTTAAAATCGCAAACATTTCAGTAGCTATGGCTAATGCTTCAAAAGACGTTAAAAAATATGCATCAATTAGAATTTCTAAAACAAACAAAGAAGGTGGAGTTGGAGAATACATTCACAAATTCTTAGACAATCCACAAGCCGAGATAGAAAAATCAAACGCACGTAAAAGAAAAATTCAAGCTATCGAGGAAGAATAATGAAATATCTTGATGATATCAAACAACTTAATGTTGATTTAGAACAAGTAATCGGGGTTGATGAAACAGGGGTCGGCGATTACTGAACACCACTTGTTTCTTGTGCAGTTTATTTACCAAATAAGCTTAAACAATTTGTTGCTTCATTAGGTGTAAAGGATTCTAAAAAACTATCTGATAAACAAATTTTATCTTTAGCTCCTAGATTAATGGAATTTCTTGAATATTCCGTTTACACACTTACTCAAGCTGGATATAACAAATTAAGCAAGTCTTATAATGCTAATGAACTTAAATTTTTCACTCATGCAAGTGCATTGAGTTCATTAGCTAAAAAATACAAAATTCAAGCAACTGCAATTATTATTGATAAATATTCGACAACTAATTCAATATTAAAATATCATCAAAAATTCTTTATTGAAAATAACTGAGCTAAATTAAATGAATTACAATTACCAACATTGCTAGTTAATAAAGCTGAAGATATTCACTTATCAGTTGCATGTGCTTCAATTATTGCAAGATACCATTTATTGCAATATATGGAAGAACAATGCAAGAATTGAAATTTCAATTTCTTACTTGGAGCTAGCAAGCACGTTGTTGCTCAAATCCACGAGTTCACACAAACTTATGGAGAAAGCTCATTAAACTCTGTTTTAAAACTTAATTTTAAGCTTAAATAAAAATGAATAGACCTTATACACTGGTCTATTCATTTTTTTAGTCCTATAAAACTTTACCACTTAAACGATTTCTTTGTAAGTCAATTTCAGTGATTTCAGAGTTAATCACTAAACCTGGATAATACTTATCAAAAATCGATTCATTTCCGTTTAAGTTTAAATTACTTACGTGAATAAATAGATTCTTCTTAATTCCAATATAAACAAATATACCAAAATCAGTAATATTTTCAACAGTTCCTTGAATTGTATCTCCAACTTTTAAATCATTTACATCTAACACACTGTCTTTTAAGATAAATCCTGATTTATTATCAACAATTTTCTTAGTAGGACTTGTTAATGATTGAAGTATCAATTCAACTGTATAAATGTCTGAATTTAACTCATCAGCAATAGATTGTGCATTTAAGTTAGAAACATCTATACCTTGTTCACTTGGTTTTAAGTTAAATTTTTCAACAATTTTCGATGCTAATTTATATGATTCAGGGTGAATTATTGTTTTATCAAAAAAGTTTGATGAAGTGAATATTCTTAAAAAACCTACTGACTGTTCAAAACTTTTTGGACCTAACCCAGGAACTTTAAGAAGTTCATTTCTGTTTTCGAAATTTTTACTTTCTTTACTATTTCTGTATTCAATAATATTTTGAGCTATCTTCTTGCTTAAACCTGCTATATACATCAAAATATGCTTTGTAGCAGTGTTTAAGTCAACTCCAAACTCATTAACTACCTTTTGCACTTTGAAGTTTAAATATTGTTCTAATTCTTTTTGATTTAAGTCGTGTTGATATTGACCGACACCAATTGATTTAGGATCAATTTTTACTAACTCATTTAATGGATCCAAGAATTTTCTACCAATATTAATCGCACTTCTTTCTTCAACACTCAAGTTAGGGAATTCTTCGATTGCAATTTGTGAAGCTGAGTACACGCTAGCTCCAACTTCAGAAACAATAGCATATTTAACCTTTAAATTGTTTTGTTTAATAATATTAGAAATAAATAATTCAGTTTCTCTTGAAGCTGTTCCGTTTCCAATAACAACAATAGTAATTTTATATTTGTTAATAAAATCTAAAACTACTTTAGTTGCCTCTGCTACTTTTTCTTGTGGTTTATTAGGGTAAATTTTAGCAATACCTAAAACATCTCCATTTTCAGATAATGCAGCTATTTTACATCCATTAACATATGCAGGGTCAATTGCTAAAATATTGTGTCCTGTAATTGCTGGAGCAGTTAATAATTTTTCAACTGAATTTGCAAATATATTAATACTTGCTTTTTCAGCTATTTCAAATAAGTCACTAAAGATTTCTCTTTCTACACTAGGTAAAATAAGTCTTTTGAGTGAATCATTAATCGCATCAATAACATTGTCTTTATTGTTTCTTGTTTTATCGATAGCTTTTAAAATGATAATAACTAATGGCTCGTGTTTGTACTCAAATTCAAGTTTAAGTTTATCTAATTTAACACCTCTATTAATTGCTAATACATTGTGGTTTTTAATGTATTTAATAAGTGTTGAAAAATCATAGTAATTTAAGAATACTAAATCATCATTTTCATCATTAACTTTTTTTGACTTTGTTGTTTTAATTCTTCCAAAATTGTAGATTGATTCTTTAATTTGATTTTTAATTTCTACATTCTGTGAAATTCATTGCGCAATAATGAAATTAGCTTGCTCAATAGCGAATTCAACTGTAGGCACTTGTTCTGTTAAATATTTTTTAGCTTCTCTTGCGACATCAAATTGAGGACTTTTATTCTCAAAAATTCTCTTTGCAAGTGGCTCTAAACCGAGTTCAATGGCTTTTGTTGCTTTTGTGATTTTACCGACCTTGAATGGTTCATAAATTGACTCTAATTCGCTTTTGACAGTTGTATTTAAGATTTGTTCCTTAAGCTTGTCTGTAAGTAAATTCTTTTCACTTAGAATTTTAATAATTGCTTGTTGTCTATCTAAAAGCTCTTCTTTGTATTTGTAAATAGATTCAATTTGATAGATTTGTTCTTCATTAAGTCCACCAGTTTGTTGTTTTCTATAACGTGAAATGAATGGAACTGTATCACCATTAGATAACATTTCTAAAACTGTTTGAACTTGATTTGTAGGAATGTTTAATTCTTTTGAAGCTAACTCCAAGGCTAATTCGTTATTTTTCATATTATCCTTTCCTATTAGAAACAAAAGAATCACTTTAAGAAGTGATTCTTAAGATTATTATTGTTTATTATCGTTTGATTTATTTGCTTCTTTTTCTGGTGTTGTCATTGAGTCTGCTCTAAAGTTTTTAAATGCAATAACTTTAACAACAAATGGGTTTACAACTCTTTGTGTGAATCCTTGAATAAATGCATAGAATACTGGAGCTAATAAATCTCCTAATAACATAGCAAATGTTGCGTAAACTAATGAATCAAATGCAAATGAATTTTTTGAATTTTTTAATTGATCCAATGTTACTGAAGTATCGAACCCAAAATCAGGTGCTATTCCAGTAATTTGTGCTTCTAAATGTTTACCAACATGAGTTTCTGATGTAAAGAATGCAGGTAATTGTTGAGCTAATCCTCTAGCTGGGTTAATAGCTGCTGTCGCACCTAAAATTCCCATTCATACTGATAATGAAATGATGAACATAATCATTAAATCACGGTATTTATTGTTAACGTTTGGTGAAAAAATTGGGAATAATAAGATAGCTGTCATAACTAACTCAACAAAGAAAATTCACGCTGTTCCACTTGCTAAAACGTGGTTTGCTGATGGATTTGAACCTTTTTCTAATTCTGCAACAAAAGAAGCTTTGTAAGCTCCAATTGCAGTAATTGGGGCATTAGGTAAATGATCTTTCCCTACTGATAAGTATCCAAATAAATAGATAAATCCTGCAGCAGCAAATGCTCCTAAGAATTGAATTGCAATTTTATATAAAGCATAGTAACCATTATTTCTACCGTTTATATAACGATAAATAGTTACAGCTGGGTTAAGGTCACAACTTCAACGTAAGAAGATGAATAACACTACCCCAACAGCAATAAATCCTGCATAAAATCCAACAATGATTTTATGTAACATATATTCTTCAGCAACTTTACCTGAAGATGTGTAAATAGATAGACCTGCTAATGCAAGCGATAAAAAGATTGTTCCGATAAATTCTGATAAACCGTGGATAATTCAAGTTTTTAAATCAGCTGGTTTCTCAGCATTTTGTCTTTCTGATGTTCTTAATTTAAAGAAGCTAAATAAATCTTTGAAAAAGCTATTTTTCTTAATTAATAATTCCTGTGTATTAACCATTTTGTATTTTTCCATTCTCTAATAAAACTAATGCTTTTGAGTAATCTCCTGCTTGCGCAGCATCTGCATTTTCTAATGTTGTTTTAGCTATTTGAGTTAAAGCTAAATCTGTTAAGAATGCTTGGTGTGATGTTACTAAAACGTTGTCCATTTCAATTAATTCTGCTCATTGAGGATCTTGATCTTTAAGTTCTTTAATTCTTGAAGAAATGTCTTCGTAAAATCTTCCTTCTTCTCTTTCTAAAACGTCAGTTGCAAATCCACGAACTTTACCTGATTTAAGCCCATCGATCATTGCTTGTAATTCAATAATTTCCCCTCTGGCTGTGTTGATAATAATTGCTCCTGGTTTAAGCATATCAATAGCAGATTTATCGAATAAGTATCTTGTTGAAGGTAATAAAGGACAGTGGATTGAAATAAAATCTGAGTTTTGTAAGATTTCTGAAAATGAAGCTCATTCAAATCCAAATTGTTCAGCTAATTGAGGGAAGTTATCTTGAGCAAATGCATCAAATACTAAAACTCTAGCACCTGTTGCTTTAGCAATTTTAATAAATGTTTGTCCAATTTTTCCTGAACCAACAACCCCAATTGTTGAGTTTCCAACACAAAGTCCATCAAGTCCATTTAATGAGAAGTTGTAATCTTTAACTCTTTTATTAGCAATTAAAAGATTTCTGTTAAGCGCTAATAATCCTGCAAAAGCAAATTCACCAATACTTTCAGCTGAGTAGTTAAAAATTCTGTAGACGTGAATCCCTAACTCGTTAGCTTTAGCAACATCAATTTTGTTATATCCCATTGATCTTTGCAATCAAACTTTTACACCCATTTTTGCTAAGACTTCTAAAATTACTTTGTCACCATAAGTGTTAACAAACCCACATACAGCATCGTAACCTTTAGCTAACTTAACTGTATCTAAGTTTAAGTTTTCTTTAAAAAAAGTAATTTCGTGTCTTCCATCATTATATTTTTC
Organism: Mycoplasma sp. 1232; assembly: GCF_034863345.1. Classification (NCBI taxonomy): domain Bacteria; kingdom Bacillati; phylum Mycoplasmatota; class Mollicutes; order Mycoplasmatales; family Mycoplasmataceae; genus Mycoplasma; species Mycoplasma sp. 1232. The sequence continues at coordinate 47,461 of NZ_JAYFFB010000006.1, read as the reverse complement.
AAAGTATTTAATATCGTAATCTTTAGAATCGAAAAATGCAATTCTCATATTTTCTCCTAGATAAAAATGAATAAAAATAAACCTAATAATTTTTAAAGTAATTATATTAAATTTACACTAAAACAAAGGCTTTTTATTTAAACTAAACTAATAGTGTGCTAGGTATAAAAATAGTTCATTTTCAACTAAATTTACTATTGTAAATAGGAGGAGAAAATGAACTTAATATTATTTTATTTATCTAACTTACACAAGGGAAATAACTACATAATTTATAAAAATCTTAAAAGCGTTCCTAAAATCGATATGAATCTATTAACACAATGAGTGAAAGAGTATGTGAAAAAGAAAATAAAGTTCATCACCATTTTAGATGAAGAATATCCTTTGAATTTAAACATTATTAAATATCCACCTTATGTACTTTATATGTATGGAAACACTACACTACTTAAAAACAAAAATAAAGTTTATTTAGTTGATGAAAGAAACATGCTAGATACTTTTAATTCTGAAAAACAGCTTGAAAATATGGTTAATTCTCACGTGCTAATTACCAATGACTATAAAGAAAGCGAAAAATCTATTGTTGATTTTTATAGAAATCACAATGGTTCTATTATTCACATTCTAAAAGAAGGTTTTAATGATGAGATTTTAAAACAAACCTTAAAACCAAATGAACTTTATATATCTCAGTATCCCTTAAATTGTCATCCTAGAAGAGAATATTTTAAACAAGCAAATTTATTAAGTTCTTTATTAAGCAAACAATTTATTTCATTTTCCTTAAAAGGAGACTCAAAAGCAATACAGTTAGTAAATTACTTTGCTGATATTGGTAAGGATATAAAATGTTTCCCTAGTGATGATTTTGGTGATTTGAATAATCAGCTTATTAAGTCTGGAGCTACTTTAATTACTTCTGTTACTGAAATTTAGAAATAAAAAAACGCGTCACATAATTGCTGTGGCACGTTTTACTATATAAATTAAAATTAGTTTTGTCTTTCAGGATATACAGAAACATACTTTCTGTTTCTTCTGCTTTCGTATTTTACGTATCCATCGATTTTTGAGAATAATGTATCGTCTCCACCACGACCAACATTTTGTCCTGGGAAAATTTTTGTTCCTCTTTGACGGTAAATGATTGATCCTGCTGTTGCAAATTGTCCATCACCTAATTTAGCACCTAAACGCTTACTATGAGAATCACGACCGTTACGGGTAGAACCACCGGCTTTCGTGTGTGCCATATTCTAATTACCCTTCGATTTTTGTAATTTTAACACGTGTGTAAGGTTGACGGTGTCCTAATTTTCTTTTGTGAGTAGACTTTGCATTGTGACGATATACAACAATTTTCTTTGCTTTTCCTTGTTTTTCGATTGTTCCGTAAACTACAGCATTAGATAAGTAAGGTCTCCCTACTTTATCGTTAACTAATAAAACTTTGTCAAATTTAACTTCTGAGTTTTCTTGACCTTCAAGTTTTTCAACGAAGATTGTTTGACCTTCTTTAACTAAAAGTTGTTTTCCACCTGATTCGATAATTGCAAACATGCAATACCTCCAAAATGTGGCTCGTCTTTGAGGTGGCTTATGCACTTGATGAACCTCTTTAGTACGGTTACAAATGTAACATGCTTATTATATAGTAATAAAGTCAAATTAGTAAGTTTTTTTAGTCTTAAAATATAGAAGTTATACAAATTTTTTTCAATGAAATGATGACTTTAAATTGAAAAATTATGAATAAGGATTTCTTTAAAATAATAAGTAATTTTCAATTACATTAGAAGTCTTCTTAACAGTATTATCTCACTTGAATTCTTGATCTTTACCTTTAACTGAACCTGAATTTGATGTAAATGTCTTAAATAAACCAAGAATAGATATTGCGCCTTGAACTATCGATGGAATTAACGGAACTAAAGTAGCAAATGAAAACCCAGGTTGAATTTGCGAATACTTTTCTTTTTCTAGTGGTTTTAGATCATTAAGTTTCATAGTTAGCCTCCTTTCATTTATATAGTAAAAATTGATCAAAAAAGAACAGTTTTTTTACTGTTCTACATAGTTTGTATTGAAATTACCAGAAACTTTAGCTACTTTTGAGCAAGAAACTCAAACAGTAGGATCGATTATTTTTAAATCAGCAATTAAGTTTTTTTCTTCTAGAAGAAGAATTGTAGTTTCAATTTTAATTGAAGTTTTACCTGTGTAACCTGATTTGAAACGTTCAATTCTGTAACTGTGTCAATAATTAATAAGTTTGAAGTAAGCAATAATTGTTTCAGGATTTGATGAAATAATTGTTAAGTTTACTTTCTTATATTTAGGATATAACATACCAACAACTAAGTTAGTAACTATTAAGTATGAGAATGTTGAAAGTTCTCTCATTCCGAATAACTCACCATTTTGATTCGGACGAACAAATCCATAAATAAGTACAAATGTAACTGCTGTTACGAAACCAACAATAACAAGAATTAAACTAACGCTTTTCTTATGTTTTGTTGAAAAGTAATAAGCAATAATATCTGTTCCACCAGTTGAACCACCAGCTTTTCATGAAATAGCTATTCCTGTACCAATAAATACTGCTCCAAGACATCCATAAAGTAAAACTCCTCAGCTAATTCCATCTGAATATCAAGCTAATTGTGTTAATTGTTCAATTGAATATTGAGCGTATTTTTCAAATTCTGCAGCTTTCTCAGTACTAAATGCACTTGGGTTTAGTTTAAAATCAATTAATTCTTTTAAATTAGATTGCCCAGGTGTTGAAGCGACTTCAACAATTGCTTTAGTATCTTTAATTGATATATTGTAATTATCATAGTCAATAGGAACTAAATTGATTTTCTCAAACAAGAATGAATGAACATGCTCTTCTGTGAAAATAAAGTTTGTTAATTGTAAACAAAGCATAAAGAATAAAGTTAATCCTATAAAACTAAACTTGACTTTTCTTCAAAATATAATGAATAAAGGTAAATTACATGCAAAATAAATTAAAGCAAAATAGTTTCTTAAAACAGGAAATAAATATTGCAAAATAGTAGGAATTCCTGTAATTCCAGAAGGAATCGTGTCTGCTTTTGATAAAAAGATGTGAATTCCAAAGTTAAAAATTAATGCTGATACAAAAGTAAGCACTAGTTTTAATCAATATTTAACCCAAAACGTCTTAAATGTAAGCTTACTTTGTTTTGAATTATTTAAATACTTGGCCATCTTGTATTTTAATTTTTCTTCTTCTTTTTTAATATCAGCAGGGTTAATTATCACTGCTGAATTATTAGCATCCAGATTCATTGAAGCTTTATTAATAAGGTCAATTTTCTTTGACTTAAATTTGAAATAATTAGTAATTCAAGATGATTTTGGTGTAGTAGTTTTATTGCAATTTTCATTTGCAAAATTATCTTTATTCTTCATGAAACATATTTTATATTATTATCCATTAAATAATTAAAAAATTCCTAGTCATATAAGTAATATTCTTATGATAATTAGAATTGCAAAATAGTCATAAAACTTTAATTTTTAAGTACACAAAAACACATATAATCAGTTCAAGCTAGAAGATTTTGTAATCAGTTTATAAAAAATCAAAAACACCTCGTGGCATTATTGAGGTGTTTTTGATTTAATACATTTATTTGCTTAAATACTTTTGTAGGTATTCTTTATTTTCCTCAAAAACTGCAGGTTCATTTTTTGATAAGTAGTATGTCCCTAGTTTTTTAAGTAAAACAATATTTGAAATTGCTTGAACGCCGAATTGGTTAGCTTTTTCTCCAAAAATAGTGAATAATTTTTGTCTTTCTTCTTCCATTTCACTATATTCAATTTTAATTCCTATTTTCTTATTGAATAACATAGTTCAGAAGTAGTTCATAATTGTTGATTTAACAACTTCTCTTTTATCTCCTGCGAAGTCTTCTTTAAATCTAAATTCTTTCATATCGTTTTCAATTAATTCATCATCAATTTCAAGCAATTGATTAAATTCTTTTAATAATTGACTTAAAATGTTTTCACCATAAGCAAAAACAGAATCATTAACAATTTGTTCTAAAATTGTTTTTTCAACATATTTTCTAACATCATCCATATTTTTAATTTGGTCAATATTTAATAAATGAACATTTTCTGCAGTAATTGGCATTTCTTTAATTTCAACAATTTGAATAGGTTTAACTAAAAAGTCTCTTCCTGCATAATTTACAGTAATAACTTCTCCTAGTTTTGCACCAATTAATTGTTTTTCAAATTGATGTTCACTTTCAGGATTTGCAATAATTTGATATTTTTCAAATTTAGCTTCTTGCATATCAGCAGGTTTAGTTTCAATGATTACATTATCGTTAGTTTCAACTACGTCTCTATCAACATTAAGTTTAAATTTGTAACCTGAAATAAATAAGTTATAAAACTCATCAATTTTTGCATTATAGTCATTTGATAATAACTTAAATGGTTCAGGTTTAATATCTAAATTATATTTTTCAAGGTTATTTTCATAGAAAACTTTTAATTTAAATGAAAAATCTTCAATTGTGAATTTAACATCTTGTGGAACTGGTAAAAATGCAATTTTATCTGCATCTTTAAGATTCATTTCTTCCATTAATTTTTGTTTAACTGAATCCATATAAGCATTTGATGCTGATGTTAAAATAAGTTTTTGATCAATTTTCTGACCTTCTCTTTTATTTGATTCTAAGTAACTTAAAACATTATTTTGTACAGTTAATCATTCTTTTTTATCAACTGTGAACTCTCTAATTTCGAACTTCATAATTTCTCCTCGATCTATTAATATTTTAATTATATACAAATATAAAAATAATGTGTCGAAAATTTAGCAAATAACTTACTAATTTGCTTATTTTGTTTAAAACTTTATATAAGCTATATAATTTAAAAATATGAAAATACCTGCTACAAAAAACGAAATAAAAGACTACATTATTGAGCTTACAAATGAGTTAAATAAACTCAATCACGCTTACTACAATCTAGATAAACCACTTGTTGATGACTTTGTTTATGATAGTAAATTAAGAGAACTTGAGGAGCTTGAAATTAAGTATCCTGAGTTTATTCAAGAGGATTCTCCCACAACTAAAATTGGTGGTGTTCCAAGTTTGAACTTCTCTAAATATACTCATCAAAAACCAATGCTTTCACTTGCTAAAGCATATTCACAAGAAGAAGTTAATGATTTTATTAAAAATGCTACAGCACCTATAAATTCATCACAAATTAACTTCAATCTTGAACCAAAAATTGATGGTCTATCAATCTCATTAATTTACAAAGATGGTAAATTAGCAAATGCAGTAACTCGTGGAGATGGTAAAGTTGGTGAGGATGTTACTAAAAATGCTTTAATCATCAAAAGCATTCCTAAAACAATTAATTATCTAAAACCAATTGAAATAAGAGGGGAAATTTATATTAACAAATCTAAATTCCTTGAAATTAATCAACAATTAAAAGAAGAATTCGAAGAGAAGAAACTTGAATTTATTAATAAAACTTGACCAGCTTATTTAGCTAAATTAGATGATTACAATAGCGGTAAAATCAAAGCGCTTCCAAAGGAACCAAAACAACCTACAGAAGATTATTTTGCTAATACCAGAAACATGGCAGCAGGTACTTTAAGACAGAAAAATGGTAAATTAATCATTCAGAGAGATCTTCAAATCATTATGTATGATATTGTAGATCCATTAGAGCACGGACTAAAAGAACAATCACAGATTGTTGATTTCTTGAAATCATTAAACTTACCTACACATCAATATCACTATGTAGAAAAAGATTTTCAATCAATAATCAAAAGAATTAATGAGTTTGAATTAGTTAAAGATTCATTTGAATATGACTGTGATGGTTTTGTCATCAAACTGAATCAACTTGAATATTGAGATTTATTAGGTAAAACTGCTAAATTCCCTAGATATGCAATTGCATATAAATACAAAACCGAAGAAGCGTATCCAATTATTAAAAAGATAGTAGCTACAGTAGGTAGAACCGGAAAAATAACTTATGTAGCAAGTTTTGATCCCGTTGAGTTAGTTCAAACAACAGTTTCAAATGCAACACTTCACAACTATGATTTCATTTCTAATATGAACATAAACATAGGTGACAAAGTTGTTTTAATCAAATCTGGTGAAATTATTCCTAAAATTATTGAGTTAAAAACTAAATACACAAACTCAATTTTTCCTAAGGTTCTAAATTGTCCTTCTTGTAATTCAGTTTTAGTTGAATATCCAGGGATTGTTGATCAATTTTGTGAAAATACAAACTGTTATGAAAAACTAACTAGAAACTTATCATTCTTTGTTTCTAGAGATGCACTTAACATTGTTTCACTAAGCGAAAAGACACTTAATTTCTTCTTTGATAAAGGTTGAATTACAGACCAATATTCAATTTTCAATCTAAAGGATAAAGCTGATGAAATTCTTGAATTCTTCAAAGAAAATTCATCAAATCCTGTTGTTAAAATCAAGATCGCTGATAAAAGATTAAATAACATTTTAGTTTCTATTGAAGAAGCAAAAAATGTTGAATTACATAAAGCATTATTTGGTTTAGGAATCAAAAACATAGGTCTAGTAGTTGCAAAAATGATTTCAGAAAAATTAACAAAACTTTCAGACCTATTCGAAATTAACCTTGATGAATACCTTTTAATTAATTCAATTGGACCTGAAATAGTTCAATCACTTAAAGATTTTGTCGCAAATAATAAAAATAAAGAATTAATACAAAAATTAGACAGTGTGTTAATTTACAAATCATCAAATAATGAATTTAAATCAGATAAACTTAAAAAGCAAACTTTTGTAATTACAGGTACACATTCAATTTCTAGAGATGAACTTTCAAAAATCATTGAGCAAAATGGAGGAACTGTTTCATCTTCAATTTCAAGCAAAACAAATTACTTGGTTGCTGGAGAAAATGTTGGGGCAACTAAATTTGATAAAGCAAACAAATTAAATGTTCCGATTATAAGTGAGCAAGACTTATATGAAATGATTAAATAGCACTTGTTGCTATTTTTTTATACAAAAAACCAGTCATTATAACTGGTTTCATATGTAATAAGGTATTGTGATTAAATTATTTGTTCTTTTTAATTTCTTTAAGACGAGCACTTTTTCCACTAAGATTTCTCATGTAGTAAAGTCTTTTTCTTCTAACTTTGTTTGAACGAACTACTTCGATGTGTGCGATTAAAGGTGAGTTAACTGGAAATGTTCTTTCAACACCAATTCCGTAAGAAATTTTTCTAACTGTGAACATTTCTCTTGTACCTGATTCTTTTTTACTGATTACTAAACCTTCAAAAATTTGAATACGTTCTTTTTCACCTTCACGGATACGTACGTGAACTTTAACGTTGTCTCCTGTTTTGAATTCAGGTAAGTCTGTACGTAATTGTGGATGTTCTACTAACTCTAATAATCTATTTCTCATTTTTAATTATCCTTTCATAAAGGTCAGGTCTATTCTTTTTAGTTTTTTCTAAACTAGCCTGCTCTTTTCATTCTTTAATTTTCTTATGGTCACCATTAAGTAATACTTCAGGTACTAAGTAACCTTTGTATTCTCTTGGTCTTGTATATTGTGGATGTTCTAATAAACCTCTACCTTGGAAAGATTCATTTTGATGTGATTCATCTCTAATGGCTCCTGGAAGTAATCTGATAATACTATCAGCCATTACCATTGATGGTAACTCTCCTCCTGTAAGTACATAATCACCTATTGATAATTCAATGTCAACAAAATTAAGTACTCTTTCATCAAACCCTTCATACCTTCCAGCGATGAAAGTGATTTGATCCTTTTTAGATAATTCCTCTGCTATTTCTTGAGTGAATTGTTTACCTTGTGGAGAAACTAAAATTCTATATCCACCGTTATTTTCTAAACTTTCTAAAGCTAAGTCAATTGGTTCTACTTGTAAAAGCAGTCCGTGACCACCACCATAAATCTCATCGTCGACTTTTCTATGTTTATCTTTAGAAAAGTCTCTGAAATCAACCACATTAAATTCCACTAGTCCTTTTTCTTTGACTAAGTTAACAATACTTTCATTAACAAAAGGTTCATAGTATCTAGGGAATAAAGTAAGAAAATTAATTTTCATTATTTTTTAAGTTCTGAAGTTAATTTGTGAGCTCTAAATAAGTTAGCAACAGTAATTGTAGGTTGTGCACCTTGTTTTAATCATTTAGCAGTTAATTCTTTGTTTAAAACAAATTCTTTAGAAGATGGATTGTAGTGTCCTAAAGCTTCGATAAATTTACCATCACGTGGTGATCTTGCGTCAGCCACAACAATTTTGTATACTGGTCTGAACTTGTCACCCATTCTTTTTAATCTAATTTTAACCATTTTTACCTCCTTAATTAAGTGTAAAGCGCTAGTGCTTTACAGCTGTATAAATTTAGATATATTATAATATAAAAAAATAAATCACACGCATTTTTTTACGTATGATTTATAGACCTAAAAATTAAATAATTCTTGTTGCAATGTACTCAAATGGCAAGTAATTTGGATACACAATATTTACAATTAAGAATGATAATATAGCTAATATAACTAATAAAGAAATTAAATCAATTCAAGATTGTTTAATTTTTCTATATTTAGTTCTCTTAGCATATGGATCGTATCCTCTCGTTTCCATTGAGTTAGCTAAATCTTCAGCTTTTGAGAATGATGAAACGAATAAAGGAATAATCAATGTAGTAAATGCATCAATTTTTTCTTTAATATTCCCGTGCTTGAAGTCTACCCCACGTGATGATTGTGCTTTAATAATTCTATTTGATTCATCAATTAATGTTGGTATGAATCTAAGCGCGATTGAAACAATCATCGCAATAACGTGTGTAGGTACAAAAATGAATTTAAGTGGATATAAAAGATCTTCAATTGCTTTTGTTAATAATATTGGTCTTGTCGTGTTTGTTAACAATGTAGTAATTAAAATCATTGTGTAAATTCTTAAAAATAAACTCAATGTTTTATTGATATTATCTAATGAAACACCATATTGAACTTTTTGCATAAGAGCATCTGAATGTTCACCTTTAAAAACAGATAACACACCATTTGTGTCTATTATTGAGTTATAAAAAGTTTTGCTTGCTGAAGTGTTAAAACTTCAGAATCCATTCGTCCAGTAAGCTTGAGCTAACCTATTTACATCTTGATGATCTTTTAAATATGATTTGCTCAACATATTAACAACATCATTATGTACTGTTTCGTTTGTTATAGTGTACAAGTTGACTGCAAAAATTACAACAGACACAAAGATAGGTAACTTAAGCATTTTAAGTAATGGTCTTACTCTTTTATTTGTGTAAATATAGATAATAATAAGAGGTAAAAGTAAGATAACCATATCAATGAAATATCTAACCATAAACACCATTACAATATAAACAATAACCATAAGTAACTTAAATCTAGGATCTAATTTATATAAAAATCCATCACCTGGAATGTAACGTCCAAATACACTTTTCATTACACTCCCTTCTTACTTTCCATATGTTTATTAATATAGAAAGCCAATTGTTCTTCTGATGTTACTTTTGGTATATCTACACCTCTTTTTCTTAATTTATTAGCAAACTCTAATAAATGTGGTGGTTGGAGATTGTTTTCTTTTAAAAACTCAACATCATTTAAAACATCATAAGGCTCACCATCATTAACAATTTGTCCATTTTTCATAAGTAAAATACGTTTTGAGTATTTTAAAATGTTATCTAAATCATGAGTTACATTGATGATAGTTTTTCCTGATTTATGTAAGTTATTAAGAATTTCTAAAATTTCATCAACACCTTGAGGATCAAGTCCAGCCGTAGGTTCATCAACAACTAAGAAATCAGGTTCCATTGCTAGAATTCCGGCAAGAGCAACTCTTCTTTTTTGTCCACCACTGAGTTCAAAAGGACTTCTTTCTAAATATTCTTCACCTAATCCAACAAGTTTTAAACATTCTCTAGCTTTTTCATAAGCTTTAATTTTTGGAACACCATAAGCCATTGGACCAAATGCTATATCCTCAATTATTGTCCCTTTAAATAACTGATACTCTGCAAATTGAAAAGCTATAGCAACTCTTTGTCTAATTTTTTTAGGGATAGATCTTAATGATTTGATTTTGTTTTTGTAGGTTTGTTGAGTCACAAAATCTTCAACATATTTAAGCTCATTAATTTTCTTTAATGTCTCAGAGTTAGCATCAAATTCATTTTTGAACAATTCGACTTCTTTACTAAATGAAAATTTAAACTTGTTTTTAAGTTTTGATTTTCTTTCAGTCGGATGTTGACTGTATTCTTCACTAAATTTGTTGTAAGCTATCTTGTATTCTTTTTTATAGATTTTTTCTAACTCTTTAATTTGCTTATCATTAGCTTTAATTTCTTTTTTAATTTGAGCACTTTTTTCTTTAAGTTCTGCTTTATATTTAGGATCTTTTTTATCAGAATATTTTTTGTCTAATCAAACTAATAGTTTTGATAGTTCATAGCCATATGTTCTTCTAATATTATCCTTATAAACTCATTCGATTACTCCATTTGTAGGTTCTAGTAATCTATTTAAATGTTCGATCAATGTAGTCTTTCCTGAACCAGTAGCACCAATAATACCAACATATTCACCTTGTTTAATTGTTACAGATACATCTTTTAATGCAGTAAATTCTCAAGGTGTCTTTACACTAAATGTATGAGTTAATTTTTTTACTTTTATTTGCATATTTCTTCTATTAACTCACTTTCATTGTATGTTGGTTCAATTCCGTTAACCATTGTGCTCATTCTGTAAACAAATGGAGATTCAATTTTCGCTATTTCAATAATTTCTTGATTCTTTAATATTTCTTTTGGTGAGCCAGCTGCAATTAATTTTCCTTTAGCAAAAACTAAACATTTATCAGCTAAAATTGCTTCATCCATGTCGTGTGTAATTGAGATTAAGGTTTTATCTTTTTGTTTTTTAATTTCCTTGATTATTTGAATAACACTTGATTTACCTTTTGGGTCAAGCATTGATGTAACTTCATCGAAAATAATAACATCAGGATTTAAAGCTAAAATTGCAGCAATAGCAACCCTTTGTTTTTGTCCACCACTTAAGCTTTCAGGTTCTCTTTCAAGTAAGTTTTCCATATCGACTTTTGCTGCATATTTTTTAACTAACTTATGCATTTCTTCATGTGGAATGTTTCTATTTTCTAATCCAAATGCAATATCATCTTCAACACTAGAACCTACAAACTGGTTATCTGGATTTTGAAAAATAATTCCAATTTTCTTTCTAATCTTAAGTAAGTTCTCTTTTGAATATTCAATTCCATCAATGCTAATTGAACCGCTTTGAGGTTTAAGTAAAGTTACAAGTACTTTTGACAAAGTACTTTTACCTGAACCATTGTGCCCTAATATAGCGACATACTCACCTTTTTCGATAGAAAAAGAAACATTTTTCAATGCTGGTTGAGTATCTGTTTCTCTATATCTGAATGTAATGTTATCTACCTTAATCATAAATATAATTTTAATAAAAAAGCAATATTTTGATAGCTTTCTTATGGAAAATTATTATTTTTAAATAAATTTAATTTATTTAACTAATTTTCCACTTTTGAAGCTATAAAATATTGCGCTTTATCTTTAAATCCTAACTTTTTGTATAAGTTACCAATCTTTTCTTCTGTGTAATATAAAAGTGGCTCAAGGTTATTGTTTAATATATCCTTACATAGTAGTGAAACTAAATGTGAAGCTAATCCTAGACCACTAAATTCTGGATTTGTTGCTACTCCTCAAATTACTGCGTTTTTAGAATTTGTATAAACAACACAAGCATGAGAAATTACTTTTTTATCTTTTAAAGCTATATAACCATAGTTTAAGTTATTTTCTAGAACATATTTTTTATAAGAATTAACTCAATGATTTCTTGAGTTAGGATAAAAATTTTCTTCTTCGAGGAATTTTTTGATTTTATCAAAATCAAATAAATCAACTCTTTTAATTAATATCTTTTTATCTAATGCTTCTTCTTTTGCTTCACTAAAAACAAAATCATCTTTATCTAATGCAGCAATAGTTTGATTGTAAATTTCATAATTATTAAGATTACTAATCTGATGAACCAAGTTCAAGCAAGCATTACCATAAGTTATTACGCTTGGTGAAAAATCTGAAAGCAAATTAATAATTTTCTCCACATTTTCTTTTTTGTAGTTTACATTAGATATAAATGCAGAATATGTATCATTTCTAAAAGTGTTAATGACCAATCCATTTTCGAAATAGGTAATAGAACCACTATTTTCTAATTCATTTTCTAGTAAGTCATTTTCATATAGAAAAATATAGTAATTATTTATAAATCATTCTTCCTTTAATAAGTTTAAAGTCATAAAACTCCTCAGCTGACAAATTTCAGTTAATTATATCACTATGAATTTTACTTTTATACCTTGTAGAGTATAGAAAAAGGTACAATTATGTGCTTAATTTTTTAAATTATCTTTATTCTAAAAGTATTCTCTAACAATTGGTGCAACTTCTTCACCGTATCCAAATAATTTAAATATAGTTCTATAAATATTAGTTAATTTTACAAATTAATAGCGGTTTTATCAGATATTGAGTAACTAAAATTTTTCAAATTGTTTTGTGGCATTATGTGCTGCGAAAACTATATTTCGTTTAAATCAATGTATTCCAGATTGATTCCTAATTTGTTTTGATAATACTTAATAACATTATTTGTAACTTTACTTAAGCAAGAGTGCTCTTTAAATTAAAGATTACTATTTAAAAACAAAACTTTCTTCATATTTTCCTTTCTATTTTGTAAAAAGTTAATTTTTTACTATTTTTTTTACTTAAAATCTAACTTTTTACATAAAAATTTTTGTTAAGAAATAAAAAAATCTATCCCTTAAGGGATAGAAAATTATCTAATTAAGCAACATATTTTTCAGGATGTTTTTGTTTCATTAATTCAATGAATTCTTTTTTATCCATTGAACCATATTTGTTCATTAAATCAACACATTCTTCATATTCAGAAATAGCTCATTCAACATCTTCAAATCCATCAACTGATGTAATTCCTGGACGTTTTCAGTTTTTGTATGTACTAAAGAATGTTTTAACTGTATCTAAAAATGGTCTTGGTAAATCTGATAATGAGTTAATGTGATCTAATCTGTAATCATCGGCGTGAACTGCAATTAATTTTGTATCAGTTTCACCGTCATCAATCATTTTCATAGCACCAATAATTCTTGCATTTAATAATGAACCTGGAATGAATTGTTCTGATGAATATAATAATACATCAAGTTCGTCTCCATCTCAGTCTAATGCTTCAGGAATGAAGCCATAGTTACAAGGGTAAACAAAATCTTCACGTAAGATTCTATCTACTTCAATTTGTCCTGTTTTTCTGTTGTATTCATACTTGATTCTTGAGTTTTTTTGAATTTCAATTTTAATTTGCACTTCTTTTTTCATAGTCATATTATAAAACAAAAATATTTCACTTTCTACTTTGCTTTTTTTTTTTTTTTTAGAATAAGGATATAGATAAAAATGAAGGGATATATATGGAAAACAAAAAATATTATACGAAACCAATATTCTGATTATCATTAATTTGAATAATTATTATTTCTGTAGACATTCTATACATAATATGATTAGTTGTTGCGATACAAAATGCGATACAAAAACAAAGTGACTATTATTCTTCAGGATGATTTGCTAGAATATATATACTTGCAATAGGAACAAATATAATTATCTGAATCACAGCAGCAATTACATTTATTCTTCACATAATATTAATGTTTTTACAAATCATTGCTATTGTTAGACTTCTTCACAGAAAAAGAGAAGATGATATTGCAATAGCAGTATTATATATTTTAGCCTGTGTATTTGGCCCAATCTTTAGTTTTGGAGGCTCAATATTAGCTCAAAAATCTGAAAAAAATATGAATTAGATTAATTTTCTAGCACTTCAGTTTTCTGAGTGTTTTTTTATTAAAAAACTAGGTGACACTAGTCAATTTATCTATATTTTCGATGCTTTTCAAACGCTGCTGCAACTGGTTTATATTTAGTTCTATGTATTTTTGTTGGTCCAAACACATTTAAAGCATCTAAATGTTTTTTAGTCCCATAACCTTTGTTATTCTCAAAATCATATTCAGCGTATATTTTCGAATATTCTTTAAGCATTCTATCTCTTGTAACCTTAGCTAAAATGCTAGCAGCAGCAACTGAAAGTGAAATTGAATCACCTTTAACTAAATTAATTTGTTCGCAGTTTTCTAAATTTAATTTTTCATAATCTGTAATTATCAAATCAGGTTTGTTTTTAAGTTTTTTAACAATAGATTCCATACCTAAAATTGATTCTCTTTTAGGATTTGAATTATTGATTTGTTCAAGAGTTCTAACTTCAATAACATATTCAACACAATTGTTGACTATTTCTTCATAAATTTCTTCTCTTTGTTTTTCAGTTAACTGTTTAGAATCTTTAATTTTGCTATTTGAGTAACCTTTAGGAAAAATCACACCAGCAACTACTAACTCACCAGCTAAACAGCCTCTTCCTACTTCATCTAAACCAACAATAACCTCATATTTGTCTCAATAATTCTTTTCAAAATCTAACATAAGTAAATTATAAAGTTAAATATAATTAATATATTGATTTTATTCCAAACAAGGAGATATTATGGGTTCATTAGTTACAGCACATTGTGATATGTGCAATAAAGATTATAGATATGCTTTTGGAACAATTGCTGATGTAGTTCCATTTGATATTGTTCTTAAATTGATGGTTAGAGAGCAAAAATATTTATTAGACTTTGAAGTGTATAAAGAAGTGTTGAGAAAAGAGTTAGCTGAATATCCACAATTTAAAACTTTATCTTATGAACAACAAGATAAAGTTTTAGAAACTTCATTTAAACAAGTTGATGAATTCTTCCCTCAAGAAGAAAAAGATATGATTAAAAACAACATACTTTGAGGTGGTTCAGTAGAAATTTATCCAATTGTTGATTTAAGAATTCCTGAAGAACAAAGAGAAGTATTTAATGTACCTTTAGTTCACTTAGAATTTTTAAGACCTGAAGGAACTGTTAAATATGACCGTAAATATAATGAGAATGTTTTATATGTTCAATTCACACCAGATCAAACAATGTTAACTTGTCCGAAACACGTGACAATTTCAGCTAGAAAAGTAAAAGAAGATAGAATCTAAAACAACCATTTTATAAAAGGGTTTTATTTTCAAATCACTGCCTATTTAGGTAGTTTTTTTGTTTTTTTTAGACAATAAAATCCAAAGAAATAATTTCTATAGCACCATAAAAACAAGTGTGCTGCTATCAATATTATATTAGTTATGTTTCTAATATTACCCCACTAATATTTTTAATATTAGTGGTATACTTTAAACATATTTATTAATGGAGTAAAAGATATGACAAAATACACAGAACAAGAACAAGTAAGACGTAATAAATTAAACTTTTACAAAGAAAATAATATTGATGCTTTTGCAAAAGCAGATGGATTAAAAGAAAGATCATATTCAGATGAATTAACTTCTAAATATGAAAATGTATCTAAAGAAGAATTAGAACAAAATCCAGTTTCTGTTGCTATTGCAGGTAGAATTTTAACAATGCGTGGACCTTTCATTTTGATCAAAGACTACCACGGAAAAATTCAAGCTTACTTCAACAAAAAAGAACATGATGAATCTGTTAATGCATTAGTATCATCTTTAGACTTAGGAGATATTATTTATGTTGAAGGTAATGTTATGAAAACTCACACAGGTGCAGTTACTGTTAAAGTTCAAAATATTAAACTTTTAACAAAAGCTCTTAAACCACTTCCTGATAAATACCATGGATTAGCTGATGTTGAAGAGAGATACAGACACAGATATGTTGATTTAATTGTTAATGATGAATCAATGCAAGTATTCTGAAATAGAACAAAAATCATTAGTGAAATTAGAAGATACTTTGATGAAAGAGAATATATGGAAGTTGAAACCCCATTCTTACACGATTATTTATCAGGTGCTTCTGCTCGTCCATTTAAAACACATCACAATGCATTAGATCAAGAATTTGTTCTTAGAATTGCTACTGAAATTCCTCTTAAAAAACTTTTAGTTGGTGGAGTTGATAGAGTTTATGAAATTGGTCGTATTTTCAGAAACGAAGGAATCGACACAACTCATAACCCTGAATTCACTTCAATTGAATTCTATGAAGCTTACTCAAACCTTGAAGGAATGATGCAACGTACAGAAGAACTTATTAAAAGAGTTGCAGCTAAATTAGGTAAATCAACAGTTATTAACAAAGGTATTGAAATTGATTTAACAAAACCATTTAACAGAGTTGATATGGTTGAAACTGTTTCTAAAGCTACAGGTAAAGATTTTAGAAACATTTCATTTGATGAAGCTGTTGAGGTTGCTAAATCATATGGTATTAAAATTCAAAAATTCCATCAATTAGGCCACATTATTAATGAACTTTTTGAAGAACTTATTGAAAAAACATTAATACAACCAACTTTTGTATATGGACATCCATTAGAAATTTCTCCTCTTACTGCTAAAGGTCAAGACCCAAGATTCGTTGAAAGAGCTGAATTGTTCATTAACAAAAAAGAATATGCAAATATGTACACTGAGTTATCAGATCCAATTGACCAATTAGAACGTTTTGAAGACCAATTAAAAGAAAAGAACAATGGAAATGATGAAGCTAGTGACATTGATTGAGATTTCGTTGAAGCGTTAGAATACGGAATGCCACCTACAGGTGGATGTGGAATTGGAATTGATAGATTAACAATGTTATTAACTGAAAAAGATTCAATTCGTGACGTTCTTTTATTCCCTACAATGAAACGTAAATAGTATTTAAATTACAGACTTTCAAAGTCTGTTTTTATTATACTTTTTGTAGTCCGATTGTACTTATTCAATAGTCTCCAAGGTATAAAAAAATACTCACCACTATTTTGTGGTAAGTATTATTCAACATAATTAATTATTCTTTTCAATCAATATCTTTTGGATGTTTTGTAGTTTTGTTAACTGTGATGTTAGCAACTTTCCCGTTCTTGATTGTGAAAACTTTATCAGCAATTGGTGATATAAGAGGGTTGTGAGTAACCATAACTATTGTAACACCATATTTTTTATTAATGTCATATAAGTAATTTAAAACAATCTTAGAAGTAGCATCATCAAGTGCTCCTGTAGGTTCATCAGCAAAAATTATTTCAGCATTTTTAGCCAATGCACGTAGGATTGAAATACGTTGTTGTTGTCCCCCAGACATTTGTGATGGATATTTGTTTTTAACATCTTCTAGTTCAAATTCCTCAAATAACTTATCAATGTTTAATCTTTTACTTTTATCTTTTTGTAAGTAAGCACCAGTTTCAACATTGTCATAACCATTTAGATTTTGTAATAAGTTGTAATTTTGGAAGATAAAGCTAACGTGTTTTCTTCTAAATAAAGTAAGTTTGAAATCTGAGTAGTAAGGTAAGTTTTGATTACATACAATAACTTGTCCTCTACTTGGTCTATCAAGTCCACTTATAAGGTTAAGTAATGTACTTTTTCCACCTCCAGATTTACCAAAGATCATAACAAATTCACCTTTGTTAATTGTTAATGAAACATTCTTTAAAACTCTAGTAGCTGTAGTTCCTGACAAGTAAAACTTACTTACGTTTTTAACTTCTATGACTGCGTTACCTGTGTTTTTAAGTTTTTCATTACCATCTTTAGATCTCTTTTTGTTTGAAGCTTTTCTAATAACTCTAGCAATTGATCTGTCTAATACAACTTTGTTGCTTCCACCATCAGCATCAAGAATGTCAAATACATTTTTCTTTGTAATTTTGACATCTGATGTCTTTTTAGTTAAAACAACAATTTCTTGAGTTTCTTTATTTGTGTCATTGTTTACATTTAAGTTTTTATTTTCCATTATTTACCTTTCAATAAATCAATTGGTTTAACTTTGTTAATTCCGATTCAAGATAATATTGACGTTACTAAGAATACACCTAGAATAACTAATACTGTCACTAATATGTTTAGAGGTGAAATAACAATAGGAATTGCAATAGATGCAGCTGATGTTAAGAAACCACTAAAGATTGATATAAATCCAAATGCTAATGAGATAGCTATTAAGATAGATATAAGAATAAATGGTAAGTAAATTCCATAGAAAATCTTAATTTTTTCTTTTTCATTATATCCAAGGATTGATCAGATAGCTATATTCTTCTCATTTTCTCCAATAAGAATTGTTGAAATGATTACCAATATAACTATAGAAATTATGAATGCTAAGATTGTCACAATAGTTACAATTTTTTGAACTGTTTGCGCAATAGACATTGTGTAACCTACTTCAATAACTTTAGAATCTAAAGTATTGGCCATAGGGATATATAAGTTGTTATTGAATATATTAGCAAACTTGTTAATATGTTGTTCTGCATTAGCTCTTGCTAATAAGTAGTTATCTTTAATGCTTTCAGTTTCTTTATATTCAGGATTTATAAATTTAGCAATTTGTAAGTCTGAATATCCTAAAGAACTCATTACTCCATCGATTGTTGAGTTATCTACTGTTTGTCTTGATCCAAATAATGCATCAAACATATCTTCAAGATATTTAGTTGTTAAAGTAGATGTGTCAAATGATTGGATAGCCGGTCAGTAACCACTGTTTGAATATAATCCGGCTGATGATAATAATTGCATTGGTAATGGGTGTTTAGACATAATACCGTTAAACACTTCATATTTAGGGTTATGTTTAACTTTATCTAACCCTGTAAGTATATCAGCAGCTTTTTTAGGAATAATAAACTCATTATTAATATATGTTGGGTTTATACCTCTAACAATGAATTTGTAAGTTTGTCTCTCTGGTTCTTTATATTCAGGGTTATCTAATTTCTCATAATATTCATTTATCTTATCTTTGAATCTATTTACATTATTGTTTACAACAACTTCAAATTTCGATCCAACTAATAAGTTAAATGCTTTTGATGAAACTTCGTTAATGATAAGTGGAATAGGTTTATTGTCAACGTCAAATCCGTTTTGAGTAAACTCGTCATTAATTAATTTAAGTAAATCTTGTCCATTAGTAGATTTAATCTTAATTTGTTTTGAATCTTCTTGGTAACCATATAACTTAATAGTTTCGTTCTTGATTTTGCCTCTCTTAATTTGATTTGCATCTACGTATGTATAAAGCTCATCAAATTCAGGGTCAAAATATAAGCCACCAAATGAAACTAAGAAGTCACTTACAACTGATGCATTAGGATTTCGTTTTAATAATTCACCATTTTCTTTATAGATTTGTTTGTATCCATTAATTAAGAATTCTCTATATTCATCTCTATAAGCTGATGTTGAAATTATTATTTCATCAAAATCAGTTTTATTTTTGTTAGCTTGAAGATAAACAAATTTACCTAATTCAGGGCTAGTTTCATTTTCTACATAACGGAAGAATCCTGAAACTGTTCCTGTTTGAACTAACTCAATCATTTTAGTCATATCAAGAATTTTTCTATCACCATCTTGTTTGTAATGTAAGTTTGGTTGTGTTCTTTCAAGTCTTCTACCAATTTCATTTCTTACCGATGTAATTCTTGATTTTTGTGAGTCAGGTAATGAGTTATAAACTTGATCTCAAGGGTCAATTGAAACTGATGAATCAATCTTAATGTTAACTGAGAATTGTGAAATTACGTGTCCATCAAAATCTGTAGGATTTCCGTTTAGATATTTATATGATGTAGTTCCATCAGGGTTTTTGATTGCAAGTTTATTTACAGCTGTTGATATACCTGGTTTGAAGTAATCGCTTTGATATTGGTTAATTTCAGCAATATCTCCAACAGGTACATAAAGTGTGTTTTCTAAATCTTGTGCTGTGAACAGATTAATCCCACCACCTTCTATTGTAGGTGTTCTTAAGTCAAATTTGTAATTGTAACTTCTGTTTTTATATGTTTTTCTAATTGATGATTCAAATTCACCAAAGGTTGCTATTCCGAACAATGTAGTTATAGCAACTAAAATGATTGAAATACCAAATGATGCCAGTTTCCAGAAGCTGTGGAAGATTAATGAAGCACTAAATTTAGTCTTAATATTTCTCTTCTTGAATAAGTTTGCATATTTAGCGTGGAAGTCACCTGTACTTACTTCTGTTATTCCACTCATTAAGTCAATTGATTTATATCTTAATGAACGAATTGAAACAACAATAATAAGTATAGACATAGCTGCAAGCGGTAATATGATGTTTATTCCAAATGAAACTATTGAGAAGTTTAGCGTCTGAATCGGTATAGCTCAATAATCACTTAATAACTTAACAGCTTCAGCATGTATTAAGAAACCAGTTAAGTATCCTGCGATTCCTCCAATAATGATTGTAAAGAACGCGAACACAGTCATTGATAATGAGATTTCTAATGGTGTATAACCTTGAGAAACTAAAATACCAATAGCTTTGTTTTTGTTTGTAATGTATCTCTTAATAATGAAAATAATTGAGATAGCAACTAATGTAATTAAGATAGATAATAAGATTTTTGAAACGAATCCAATTACTTTAATGAAGTTTTTAACCGCAGTAATTCTAATTGCACGTTCAGGGTTAATTCCATCAATTTCGTCATCTAGATAAACTCTAGGTAAATCATTTGAGTTATTTATTGCTTTATTAACAACCCGAATTAATTCTTGTTTAAGATCTTCATTTGTTAAGTTTGTTGAATTCTTAACAAGTAAGTATTCTTTAACAACATTTCCTCTGTAAGCTTGTGCAATTTTGTCAAACCCTTGTGAGTTAACATAAACAATAGCTTGGTTATTTGTATTAACTTGTAAGTTTGCTTCATCCACAACTGGATAAATATTGTCATATGTATAATCGTCACCGATAATAATAAATTCTGAACCATTTACATTAATTTTGTAATCTTCAGGAAGATTTTTGATTAATTCAACCATTCCGATTGGATTATTTGGCAATTCACCATCGTAAATTTTCTTGTTGTTTTTAGCTAATCATACATAGTTAACTTTTGCAATGTATGAACTTGTTTGGTCAAATTTAAGCGTGTTATCTAATTTGTTAACACCTGTAATTGTGTTTAAAACATCTTCAATAAGTTTAATAATGTTTACACCAAATGGTGAATAATTTTCAATGTTGTTTCCAACTTTTGAATATCAGTATTGAATAATTTCGTTGTCAAAAGCAACATTTAAAACTCATTCTTTACCAATAGTTGCAAACACAGGTTTTCCTTTTTCGAATGAACTAATAAATTCACTTAATTCAACATCATTTCTAGCTAATTCCTCAAAGTTAATAATCTTATCCATTATTAAGTAAGCAATATTTGCTTTATTTTTACCACTCTCTCCTAGGTTGTTTGTGTTTGTTAAGAATCAAACTGCAACTTCAGGATGTTTAACAATTGTTAATGGGTGTAATAATGCATCTGAAATTCCTAATCTAACAACTGGAATTTCATTAATTGAGTTACTTAAGTAAATGTTAAATGTATCAAAGTGTTTTACAAATAATTCGTTTGAAAATACACCTTTAATTAAGTTTTCTAACACAACTGAATCGATGTTTGTAAATTCTGATGCGTAAACATCTTTGAAGTGTTCTGGGTTGAATTTACCGTATAACTCAGCTGTTGCAATGTATGCAAATGATTGAATAATTTCTAACTCATTATCTTGCACATATTGTTTATATTCAGGAAATTTTTTAATTAATTCAGCTAATAATGAATTTGTATAGTTACCTTGTTCATCTTTTGCAAAGAAGATTTCTTTAAGTTTTAAGGTATTTGCAAGTGATTTAGTAATACCAAATCCTGTTTTCTCAAATGAAACAATATTTTGTGATGATGGTTGAATTAAGTCAAATGAACTAAAGTCAGATAATATTTCCGAATTGTTAGCTAATTTTAATAAATCAAGAGCAAACTCTTTAGTTTTTGCACTGTCAGCGTTTACTGATTTATCAAACATTTTCATTCAAACTTTGAATAATGGATATGCTTCTTTCACATAGAAGAACGGGTCATTATTTTTGTTAGAAATATCTAAGAATTTCTTAATAGCTTCTTGAACTAATGAATGAACTGAATTGTTTTCAATTGGCTTGTATTCTGCAAAGTATTTGTAAATATCTCCAATTGATAAGTTAGGTTGTAATTTAACATTTGAAGTTGTTTGCACAACTAAGTTAAGAACTTGAATTCATTCGTTAACTAATTGCTTAGCTTCACTTAAAGGTATTTCTCTTTTGTCTTTAGTAAATCCAAACACTGCCATAGCATCATTTGTTTCTGATGATGAGAATGATGTTAGTGAAACTGTTTTTCCATTTCAATTTTCAAATCTAACTTTGTATGAGTGAACAAAGTTGTAAAGCTTGTCAAATAAACTTAATGAATTTTGAGTTGACGTAGATGTATTAGTATCTGCTGCTGCTTCAGTTGTTGAAGAAAGTTGAGGAGACATAAAGATGTTAAGAAGGTCAAAGTAGTCTAATTTTTCATCATCTGCGACTGGAATTGTTAAATATAATCCGTTGTCATCAATTTCAATATTTGTCCCTTTATCTGAAAGGTTAAACATTGAAATTATTGATTCTTTAAATGATTTATTTGAACCCGGTAATGCAAATAATGATTTAATAAGTGCATAAATAAAGTCTTTTGATTCAACTCCTGATGTCACATATTTGTTTACTCTATCTACACTTTGATGTTCAGTGTAGAACATTTGTTTTTTGCTTAAAACAGCATCAATAAAGATGTCAAAATCAAATAAGTTAATTACATACTTAGTTCAATCTATAACGTTTTTAAATGATTTATCAGCTGAACCTGGATACAAGTTAATAATTTGTCAAATAGGTTTAAGCTGAGGCATAAATGAATTAAATACATCATATAATGGGTTAGCTTGATCATTAACATCAGCTAATAAAGCAATGTTAATATTGTCTAATAAATCAAATAAATGTGTTTTGAATGCTTTTTGATCAACTGATCTAATAAATCATTCGATTAGTTCAAGCGTTGATAATTTTCTTACGTACTTAACAATTTCTTTAGTTCCATCAGCTTTTGTAATTTCTTTATCAACTAAATGATCATGTTCATTTAAGAAAAAATCGTTTGATTGCTCTGTGAATTTAACGAAGTTGACTGATTCAATAATTCCAATAATTGAATCAAGCATAACAACAGGATCTTTAATAAATTTTGATAAAGTCCCCACTTTAACCGGAATTTCTACACCAAGTACATTTAAAACATTAAATAATTTTTGAATTTGCTCAGTTAAATATTGTTTTCTTTCTTCAAGAGTATCTTTTTGTGCAATAAATGTTCTTAAGTTTGTAAATAAGTTAACAATAAGTTTGTTTGCATAATCACCATTTACATTGTGTGATAACTTGTAAAGGAAATCAAGGAACAATTTAGGAATAATCCCTAAATCAATACGTCCTGATGAGAAAATTGTTGCAAATTTATTTATATTAGCTGAATATTCAGTAGCTTCAATAAATGCATAAATAATGTCTTTAGTTAAAAATCCTTGTTTTGTTAAATCGCTATCTAACAATACTTTTTGGATATTTTCAAAAGCTTTATTTAAAGTTTGTTGTGTAGCTGCTTCGTTTAAAACATCACTTAATGGTGCTCTATAACCAAAAGGTAAGTAAACAACGTTATCAAATTCATTACTATGTTCAACTCATCCTTCTGGATTGATTTTTGCCATTAATGTTAATTTATTGTTTTCTAAGTATGAATCCGTTTCTTCTAAAGTTAATCTACCGGTTGATAAACGTTCTTTATCAAATTCAGAAACACCTTCTCTTGATAATGAAACATTTTGTCAGTAAAGTAACTTTTTATTAGCATCATAAACAGGTTTAATTATGTAGTATGTATCTTGTTCTCTTGATGGAGCAAAAGTAATTCCTAATTCAGCAAATTGATTAAAGTTGCTATCAGGTAATAAATTACCTTCTGCATCTGTTTCTGATCCAACAAATTTTGCTAATTTGTAAATTTTCGATCTATCTCAAACTTCAAATAATTTAGTTTCTGGGTAGTTTTGATAAATTTTCACTTGTCCATATGTCATATCTAATGAAACGTATTTTTCATATGGAATGATGTTGCTAACAATTTGGTCTAAAATATTGTGAATTGCATAATATGGTAATTCTCTAGTTTTGAAGTAACCATCAACATTTGAATAAAGATTAAATAAACCTGTTGGATTATCAATTTCATTGAAAAGTTTGTTTACATTGTTTTTGATTCCATCGATCTTTTGTTCATTATCACCCATATTAACAAAGTGATATACGAATTTTTCATTTTTAGATGTGTCGAATGCATCAATTGTGATTGATTTCTTGATACCTATGTTATCTGCACCGACTTTTTCTGAAACTTGGTTGTAGATATCTTTTTTAACAATATCTAAAGCACCATTTTTAATTTTTGTGAATGTGATATCTCAGATTCTTTTATTAGATAAATTCTCAAATTCTTCTTCTGTTAATCTATCTCTTGATGTTTCAATTTGTGCAATTGTTTTATATCCTTCAAATGCATATTCTGCATAATTAGGAATCTTCGTTCTCTTTTCATAATTTAAAACTGGTAAAAGTAAAACATTGTTTGGAACAATAGCACTTACATCATTAAGTAACTTGTTGTAAATATCAGTTAATTCTGAAACTGATTGTGATTTGTTAATTGATGCAGTTTGCAATCTTGTGTTTACATCGTTAGCTAATGCATCAATTTCTGGAACTCTACTCTTGTACTCTGGGTGGTTGTTAACTTCTTTTCTTGTGAAGTTATAAATTTTTAAAATAAGAGTTTTTAAGTCATTAATAATAATTTCTTTAATAGCAAAGTCTCTATCTAAATAACCTGGTTGGTCTGATAAATCAGCTAATCTAAGATGCTCATTGTATGTTAAATCATATGTAAGAACTGAATTGTTCTCATAAATTAACTCTTTGTTTTCTTTTAAAACACCTTGTTCATCAAAGTGGATAAAGTATTTAAGTGAGTTTTTATTTCAATATGAGAATTTTTTAAATTCTGATGGTAATTCACCATTGTTTCCTTTAATTAAATTCTCCATAAATGTAACATATGCTCCATCTCAGTTTTTCTTGAATGGATCTACATATGTTGACTCATAAACTTTTCTTTGGTAGTATGTGTATTCCTCTTGTTTTGCAGCTCATTTTAAAGGAATGTTGTAAGTATGATTTGTTTCAAAAACAAATGGAATCGGTTTGTCTAATGTTCTTGATTCATCATATAAAGATGAATAATCAAATTCTGAATTTAATTCAACATTAACGACATCAGTTGGTTTAGCATCCTCTGGAATATTAATTAAAGTTGAGTTTTTATCTTTATTAAGAATGAAAATGTAATTGTTATTTTGATATTTATCAAAACCAAGTTTGTCAGCAAGTGTTGATGGTTCAACACTTAAACAAACTCTTTCATACATTCATTCTTTACCTTTAACCACGTCAAAAGTGGCTTCTTTTGTGACAATATTTAAGAATAAAGTTTTAACTTGAGAAAGAATAACATTACTTTCTGCATCTGTTGTAATGTATCCAATGTCTTCTAATTTATAAGTTTTATCAAGCACAAAGTGGTCATTTAAATTTAAAACAACTTGTGTTTTAACAGGTGAATATGAGTCGTTTTCTTTTTTGTATAAGTTAACAATGAAATCAGTTTTCATTCTCATTGTTTTGATGGCTTTATCAAAATCCAATGTTAATGAACTTGCATTTTCATTCTTGAAGTCATAAGTGTTGTAGATTTTTATAAAGTCAACTCTATCAATGTATTTATCTTTATATTTTTCCTCATCAACAAATAAACTTAATGGAATAAATGAATCTGTAATTCTTGTTAAGTCAATTACATAACCTTCTTTTTTGTAATTATCCGTTACATAGTTAATTCCTTTATCATAAACACTTTTATTTTCGTAAACAAGTGAATCTGATTTAGAAAGTCCGTTAACAAAATATCCATCATTGTATGCTTTCGCATTTGTTGATAGATTTAAATCGATTGTAATATTGTGTGAAACTGATTTTTTCTTAGCAGCTTCATACTGTTGCTTCATTGATTTAGCAGCATCATTTAAAACAGTGAAAACTCCTGCTGTTAAAAATACAAGGATAGTTAACCCTATAACAGTAGCTTTGTTTTTAAATAATGACTTAAAGACTTCTTTAAACAAATTCTTCATAAAATCCACCTTTAAAAATTTACTTATAATTAATTTATTAATTATAAAGCATTTTTGTATAAAAAAACAACCGGAAAACCAGTTGTTTAATCACTATAATTTTTCAATTTCAGTTCCATCTTCTGTAACTGAGTTATCACTATCAATAACTCCATCTGAAACTAAGTCAGCAGAAATGCTTTCTTTTTTATTATCGTAAAAATCAGTTTGTGTACTTTGTCCAATATTAGGGTCAGAAGTCATTTGAATTAATTCATCTAAACCTACAGCACTAGCTTTTTCTTCTGATTTTTCTTTTTCAGGAGGTAATTGTAAGTTTTTAGCAATGTATTCTATTTCTTCTGCAACAATTGTTTCTTTTTCAAGTAATGAAGTTTTAATCAACTCTAAAAGTTCTCTATTTTTCTTAATAACTTTTGTAGCTATATTTTTAGCTTCTAACATTATTTTTCTAACTTCAAGATCAATTTCGTGACTAATTTGGTTAGAAATTGATGAACTTGTAGCTAAAGTTTTTCCTAAGAATGGAGAACCTTCTTCTTCTTGATATTTAATCGGACCTAAATCAGACATACCAAATTCAGTAACCATTCTTCTAGCAATTGTTGTTGCTTTTGAAATATCATCTGCAGCACCTGTTGAAATTTTATCTTCTCCATAAATAATTTCTTCTGCTGCTCTACCACCCATAAAACTTGCTATAGAAGCTAATAATTCTTCTTTAGTATAGTTGTATTTTTCATTTTCAGGCATCATTAAGTTATATCCACCAGCTTGACCACGTGGAATAATAGTAATCTTTTGAACTTTATTACCACCAGGAACTTTTATACCAACAACAGCGTGTCCTGCTTCGTGGTAAGCAACTAATGTTAATTCTTCCTTAGTAATAGTTCTAGATTTTTTAGCTGGACCAGCCATAACTCTATCGATTGCCTCATCGATTTGATCTCTTGTAATGATACCTGTATTTTCTCTAACTGATAAAAGAACAGATTCGTTAATTACGTTTTCTAATTGAGCTCCTGAGAAACCAGGTGTTCTTCTTGCAACATTTTCAAACGAAATATCATTTGAAATACGTTTACCTTTAGCATGTAGTTTTAAAATTGCTTCACGTTCTTTTACATCTGGTAATCCAACTGTAATAACTCTATCAAAACGTCCAGGTCTTGTTAAAGCAGGGTCTAAAACGTCTGTACGGTTTGTAGCCGCAATAAATAATAACCCTGAGTTTTCTTTAATACCATCCATTTCAACAAGAAGTTGGTTAAGTGTTTGTTCACGTTCATCGTGCCCTCCACCAATACCACTTCCTCTTGTTCTACCAATAGCATCAAGCTCATCAATAAAAATAATTGCTGGTGCATTTTTACGTGCTTCTGCTATAACTTGTCTTACTCTTTTAGCCCCCATACCAACAAATAACTCAACAAAGTTAGATGCTGATACAAAGAAGAACGGAACATCAGCTTCTCCTGCTGTTGCCTTAGCTAATAAAGTTTTTCCTGTACCAGGAGGACCTCCTAAAAGGATACCTCTAGGCATTCTAGCTCCTGACACTTCATATTTTTTAGGATTTTTTAAGTAATCTACTATTTCTGAAATTTCTTCAATTGGTTCTTTATTTCCTGCGATATCAGAGAATTTTTTATCTGATTTAATAATTTGAGCAGGACTATTGTCACCAAACATAGCCCCACCTTGTCCTGACATCATTTTAGCTTGTGATCTAAAAATAAAGAACATTATTCCAAGGAATAATAATGTAGGAATAAATGGAAGAATGTATGTTGAGAAGAATCCTGGTTGTGGTGCTGCTGCATTTTGAATTTCTCCTGAACTTACCACACCATTATTTACAAATTTTGTTGCTTCTTTAAGAGGATCTTTAATTTCATACACTTCATTCACGAAGTTGAATGAACCAGGTGCAACAATCTCAAGTTGACTATTATTTTTTATAAGGGTACCGTGCATTTGGTTAGTGAAAGGATCAAACTTAATTAATTTAAAGTATGTTCCATCATCTTGACTATTTGCTGCATCCTTGATGTATTCAACAAATTTGCTTGTTGAAATATTTTGAGGACCTGTTAACTTACTGATAATTAAGTAAAGTCCAACTGATATTATTAAAACAACAACAAAAGCTATCAATATACCAGGTCAACGTCTTTTTCTTGGCATTTTATCTCCTTTCTTTGAGATGTTTTATTATTTAATATTTTTTTATATTATACCTTATTAATTTAGCAATTCACCCTTTAATTTGACAAAATATAAACTGTTCTTTAAAAGGTATTTTGAAGTTCTGTTTTTAGACAGAATAAAATCAATAATTGATTTGATTTTTAATGAGCTTAATTCAATGTTTTCATCAGAAAAATATGTGTGAATGTATTGATAAACTAAATGCCTTTTGTGTTTGAGTTTTTCAAAAACATCTTGCTTAAATCTTGATTCTTTTCAAATTTGAAATTCTTTTTGAATTTTTTTTCTTTTGAAACTTAAAAAGAAGTTTTTTAGCAGTGTACAAGCTATAAATGTATTTTTATAGAGTGTTTTTTTAGCGAAATCTAACCTTATTTTATTTCTTGAATATTTAGGCAAATTGTTCGTGTAATCAAAACAAAAAGGTGTGTGATTTTTTTGATTTTTCTTTGTTATTGTATTCTTAAAATACTTAAATAAATAAGGTCTATAAATATTGATTCCATCAATAAGATTTGATTGTTTTATTCCATAGAATAAAACATTTCTTTTAGACTGCTTTTGCATATATGCAGTCTCAAAAAAATCATCTTTATTGTGTGAAATTAACAATTTGCCACAATTCTCTTTTACATAAACTTTTTTGAAAAATTTGTATCTCTGCTCTCTAGCTCAAGATTGAAAATTACCTTTAACATAATCATTTTTAGATAACTCTAAAACATAAAGCTTGATATTATGACTCTTACAAAAATCTTCAACTACTTTTTGATCCAAAATACTATCAGCACGTTGATTGTAATTAACGTGAGCAACAATTATGTTTTTGTTTTTATATTCATTCAACATAAACATACTGTCTGGTCCACCACTAACAGCTAGTAAATATTTAGTTTTTTGATTTGACATTGTATTTGTTCATAACAGTTAGGATATCATTGTAGACAAATGAAATTGAAGCTTCTGCAGCTTTATTTAACACAGGTTCTAAAACCAACATTTGTTCAGGTGTAAAATTACCTAAAACAAAATCTCTTAATGGTTCTCTGTGTTCTGTATTAATTCCAATTTTTAATCTTTTAAATTCTTGAGTACTAAGCATTTGAACAATGTTTAAAACACCGTTATGACTCCCTCCTGAGCCACCAATTTTAATTGCACTTTTTCCTAGTGGAAAGTCTTTTTCATCATGAATAACCAAAATATTATCAGGATTAATTTTGAAAAATTGAGCTATTGCTTGAACGAATTCACCTGATTTATTCATATAAGTGATTGGTTTTGCAATTATTAAATCATCTAACTTAACATATTCTCCATTAAATTTAGATTTGTTTAACTCGACACCCATTTGCTTACAAATTTTATCAATAACCATAAAACCAACATTGTGTCTAGTGTATTTGTATTTATCTCCTGGATTTCCTAAACCAACTATTAATTTCATTACACCCTTCTTTCTGTTTGTATAAAGAATCTTAAGTTTGTATGCACTTGATTAGCACTTGTTGCGTGTATTCTTTCAATTAAACTTTTGTAATCAACACTTTGGTCAATAAATATTTGCAAGTGTTTAATTGCCCTTGATGCACCTGTATAAAGCATTTTTTTGCTTTGCATAAATGCGTGTTCATTATGAATCACCATAATAACAGAGTCAATTTCACTACCTTGGAATTTGTGAATTGTAGTGCTATATGCAAGTTGAATTTGTTCTTGAAATTCTCTTAATGAATACTCAATTTCTTTTTTTCATTCATCCCCTCTATAGAAAGTAACTTTAATTTTCTTAACTTTTTTGTTACCTGATTTAGAGGTTGCATCCTCATAAACAACATCAGTTATATAACCGATATCACCATTAGAAATATTTTCGTTATTTCTATTTTCTAACTGCATAACTTTATCGTTTATTCTATATTCAATTTGACTATAGTTTTTTCAGTTTGTTGCAAAAACATCATTTTTATTTATTGCATTTTGAATTTTCTTATTAACTTCATTAATTCCATATTGATATCTGTAAGTTGGAATAAGGATAATAACGTTATTAATTCCGAATTTTTCAACTTCTTTTGCATACAGCATTAATAAATCATTATGAAAGTTTTTGTTATCTACTTTAACTAAATCAACTTCAGAAGGTTTAAACATTGAATCATCAACTTCACCTCTGTTAATATTTGAAAAATGTTTTCAAATTGTTTCTGAATCACTTCTATAAAACTTAGTTAAGTATGTTGTAGGTATATTTTGTGAAAAAATTAAATCATCTAATAAGTTACCTGGTCCAATCGCTGGTAACTGGAAAGCATCCCCAATTAAAACAATCTTTTCTAATTTAGAGCTTGCTTTTAACAATTTATCTAATAAGTTAACATCAATCATTGAAAACTCATCAATAATTAAAATTCTTAAATCAACAATTTCTTCTAAATTAGTTAAAGAAATTTTTTCATCAGTATTAGCTATTTGTAGGTAGCTGTGAATCGTTCTAATTTGATGTTTAATTTTTATAGAAACATTAGTAGCAGCCCTACCTGTTGGTGCTAAGATAGC
This sequence comes from Mycoplasma sp. 1232, assembly GCF_034863345.1. NCBI lineage: Bacteria > Bacillati > Mycoplasmatota > Mollicutes > Mycoplasmatales > Mycoplasmataceae > Mycoplasma > Mycoplasma sp. 1232. The sequence continues at coordinate 16,117 of NZ_JAYFFB010000006.1, read as the reverse complement.
GAATTCATTCGCTTTAACTTTGTTTTTCTTTAATGTTTCATAAATATGCTTAATAACAAATGTTTTCCCTGTTCCTGGTCCACCACTTATTATTGAAATATTTTTGTTTATGAAATTATCATAAGCGGCTTTTTGTTGCTTTGATAAGAATTTCAAATCAATCATAGCTTCAGGTTTTAATTTGCAAATTAATTCTGAATTAGCTAATTTCATTAATCTGTTGTAAATATATGCTTCTTTATCAAATGTAGCTTTCAAAGTAAAGAAACCAGGTAAAACTTGAATTAAATGTTCATCTCTAATAAATCTTTCAAAAATGATATCTACATCAATTTCGTCTTTTATGAATGCGAAATCACTTTCTTCTTCATTTATTAATGAATTTCATTTTATATTCGCATCTTCAATAGCTTTTTTGAATTTCACTTGCAATGTATCTAAATCAAAAATTGTAGTGTTTTGAGTTTCTAAATCTCAAACAACTTTATATAAGTAAGCTACGTATCTTTGATAATTTTCTTTAGTTCAATTCAACAAGAATGCAAAAGTATCAACTTTAAAAATGTCATCAATTACTTTGTCTATAAACAAGTAATAAGGAGAGTTGTTTTTGTAATATTCGATGAAGTTAAATTCTCTAGAACCGTGAATAGTTGCTAATTTTTCAACTAAATCACTAACTCTTGGGTTATTGAATAAATTTATATTTTTCTTATCTTCTTCAGTTAAGTTTAGTAGTGATTTTAATCTTGCACTATTTTCTTCATAATATTTAACTAATGATTCTAGTTGTTTATCAGTAATTACACTTAATAATTCATCTCTATAATTTTCAATATCTGCTAGTTTAGTAAATAGATCTTGTCCAAATTCATCAATTATTTTTTTAGCAGTTAATTTTCCGATGTTAGGTACATTTTTTGAAAGATAATCAACTCAATCTGTTTGCACATCTTCGATTATCAACTCTAAATTCTTAATAATTTTTGAGTTTTTGTAACTAGCTTTAGGATTATCTCCAAACTCAACTTCGTATTTTTTATATAAATTTGGAAAGACATTTGTAACAAAAACTAAGAATGTTTGACTTTTACCTTCAGGTAAAAATAACATAAGTGCTCAACCTAATTCTTTACCACCTTTAATTTGCTTAATAAATTTACCTTTCATTTTCTCTCCTTACTTTCTATCTATTTATTTAAATTATAAAGATTTAATTTTTATATATCACCCTTTATTTTAGGTGCCGAATTGGATTGTTTTTTGATAAGTTATCCACATAGTTAAAACAATAAAATATAAATATGTTAATAAGTACTTTTTTACTTACATTTTAGATACTTTAGTTGTGGATAACTTTTTCATAACTATGTTGTTAAAGTTGTTTATAACTTATTTTTAAATATGTTTTTTATATAGTAATAAAATTTAGCTATGAATATTAATAATTTCGATGAAGAGAAAAACAAAGAAGAAGCGAAATTAAACTCTTACAACGAACTTTATATTGAGTATATAAAGAATGAAATTCAAGATAATCTCGCTTTTAAAACGTTTTTTAAAAATTTAACAATTCTTAGTTTCAAAAACAATGAAGTTGTTATTTATTTCCCTAAAGTCCATCCTAATTTAAGTTCATTTAAAAATTATTACAAAAATGTTTTTGATAAATCAGTCAAAGAAATTTTTGGAGCGAATGTTGCTTACAGAATAATTGATAAAGAGACTTTAGATGCACTTAAAGAAACTGAAAAACAAAGTAAAAACTTAAATATTCAGATACCTACAACAAATAAAAAGAAAACAGATGGTATTGAATATACATTTCACAACTATATTCATGGTTCATTCAATGATGAAGCTTTAAATATTTGTAAATCAATTATTGATGATGAATACAAACTAGAAGTTTTATTTATCACAGGTAACTCTGGTTTAGGTAAAACTCACCTTTTAAAAGCTATTTCTAATGCTTTAAACAAAGAAGGTAAATTGTCATTTCTTGTTAATGCAACTGAGTTTATTCGATGAATTCAACCTTTATTAAAAGAAAATTCAGTTGATGTTCTTAATAAATTTCAGAAGAAATTGATTGATAATTACGACATTTTAATGTTTGACGATTTCCAATTGTATGGTTCAGGGAATAAAAAAGCTACAAAAGATTACATTTTCCAAGTTCTGGATAGCAGAATGGAAAAAGGTAAATTAACCATTTTTTGTTCTGATACAGATATAAATGGAATTTCTAAAATATTTGATGAAAGACTTGTTTCAAGAATTCAATCTGGGTTTATTACAAAAATCAAACAACCTGAACAAGAAGATTTACATAAGATTTTAGATTTCTTACTTACAGAAAACAACTTCGACACAAACACATTAGATGATGAATCAAAAGATTTCATCATAAGAAATAATTCAAATTCAATCAGAACACTCACAGGTGCTGTAAAAAGATTAAGTTTCTACGAAAAAGAAATTAAATCATTACCAAAAACTTTAGTTATAAAAACAATTAAAAATATTTTTGGTGATTTTATTAAAGATAAAGCAGAAATTACTGATGAAATAATTTTAAAAGCTGTTTCAGAATATTACAAAATACCAGTTAAAGACATTTTAAGTCCATCGAGAAAATCTAATATCTTTTTAGCGAGACAAATTGCAATTTATATGATTAAAAAGCATTTAGATTATTCATCTAATGAATTAGGTAAATTATTTAAAAGAGATCATTCAACTATATTAAGTGCTTTAAAGAAAATAAATACTAAAGATGATATTAAAGTTAAAAAAGTTATAAATGAAGTAGAAGATAAGATGCGCAAGAATTATTAATAATTTATAAACATTTATTTTTAACCAAAAACTTAAAAAATAATAAAAAAAAACACTAAAATTTAACTTTTTGAAAGTTATAAACATATTAACAACTGTTAATATTTATATTAAGGAGAAGATATGAAATTTACAATTTCAAAACATTTAATAGATCAATTAATTGAATTTATGTCTAATTATATTGATAATAATGATATGCATTATTTATCAAGAACAATTAAGATTGAATTAGATAGTCAAAATTTAGTTTTAACAGCAGCTAACGCATCTATAGCAGCTAGAAAAGTTATTAAAGTTGATGAAGATAAAATTAAAGTTGAAAAAGCAGGGAAACTTTGTATTTTAGCTTCTTTATTAAAAAACATTATTAAGAAATTTAATAAAGAAATTACTTTTAAACAAAGAGGTAATTTAATTGATATTTATGAAGGTTCAACTTCATTTACTTTAACAACAAATGATATTACACAATATATTGATACAAATTTTGAAGATCAAAAAAACACTCTTGAAATCGACGCTCAGAGATTAGATAAAATTATCAACAATGTTTCAATTTCAACAACAATAAGTAATGATAAATTAAACTCAATAGTTTTTAAATGTATTAATATAACATCTAAAAATTCAGAAAATGTAAGATTTGTAGCAACTGATTCATATAGACTTTCAACTGAAATTTTAAAAGTTGATAAAAAAGTTGATATCGATTTAACAGTTGATGCAAAAAGTCTTAAAAAACTTATTACAAAAGACGCACCAGAAAAAGTTCAATTATTCTTTGATGAGCATAAAATAGGTATTTCTTACGAAAATACAGTAATTTATATTTCTGTAAGTAAAATTCAATATATTGATATTTCATCATTATTCCAAACAAAATATACAAGAAGATTTTCTATTGAAAAAGATGAATTATTAAAAGTTATTAATACAGCTTTATTCCAAATTACAGAAAAAGATAGAAAAATGGAATTCTCATTCAATGAAAATGAAATTAAAGTTTTATTTGAAGTTCCTGAAATCGGAACAGGAAAGGCTGTTTCGAATAAATTTCAAATTTTAGAAGGAAAACCTATTGATATGGACTTTAACTACATTTATATCAAGGATGCAGTTTCACAGTTAGAACCAGGTAATATTAATATTTTCATTTCTGAAAAAGAAGATAGAGTACTTTTATTAACAGAAAATGATAATTCACATATTCAGTTAATTACACCATTAAGAAAGTTTTATAACAATTAATTATGACAATCAAAATAATAGGTGATTCAATTAAATTAAGTCAATTTTTAAAGAAAATTAATGAGACTGATACAGGTGGTCAAGCTAAATTCTTTATCGAGACAAATGATATTAAAATTAATAATAAAAAACCTGAGGGTAGATCTTCAAAAATACACCCAGGTGATGTTGTTTGAATAAACGACCAAATTTATGTAATTGAAAAAGAAAAATAAACCATTTTATTGGTTTATTTTTTATATTAAATTAACTAACTTTTTGAAGGAACGTAAATAAATCCTTTTAATTTTTCAGTAATCTTAGCGTAGTTGTATCCTTTTTGACCAATTAAATGTGATAATCAACTTCCATATGATGAATTTCCAGGAATTAAAACATATGATTCAGAGTGAGTTTCATCTTCTCAAGCACCTGTTTCTTTGTTATAGTATGTTCCCATTACAGAAATATCCATATTTCCGAATAAGTCACCATATCTATTTGAATCAGATTTAAGTTCACCTACAACTTGTTCTGAAGTTACACCTGATTTTTTAGTGAAGTTGTCATTGAAATCAGAAATATCATCCCCAACTCTCATAACAACTTTGAATTGAACTGGTGTTTCACCAATTGTAATTTTATTATTATTTACAAGATGCATTCTTTCTTCTTTTTCTGATTTTGTAGAGGTTGTTGATGAATAAGGTTTTTGTTTATTAGCTAAATCCACACCTTGCATTCATCAAATAAAATCAGGCATATATTTAGCCTCAAGCCCTAAATTAATTAAGTTTGTTTTACTTGGTTCTTTATGTCATTTTTGAGAACGGTTAGAGTTAAAGAATACTACTCCACCTTTTGAGTAAACATGCTTAATAAAATCAATTGCCCCAGGAACTTCTGTAGAAATAGCTTGACTAACAAAATCATCTCATGCACGTCCATCGTATGATTTATTGTTAAGGAATAAATAGTTTTGGTATTTAAAGTTATTTAAAACAGTTTCATCTAAATCCATGAATACCACTGGAATGAATTTACCTTCTTCTGGTGCTGAAACAACAATTTCATCACCAGAAATATTAACTTTAGTTAAATCAACATTTGGTTGTGTAATCATTTTGTCAAAAGCAGCTTTAGCATTTTTGTAAACTTGCATCCCCATAGCATGTTTTTCTCCAGAGAATGAGTTTCATGCATTTGAACTACCGATTCCTCCACCATTTGCGATTAAAGTTTGAGCTGCTTTAATTTTTTCAGCAACTTCTTCTTCTGTGTATGTTTTTACTTTAGGTGCTTCAGGTGTTTTTTCTGAATGACATGAGTTAGTAACAATAGGTGCAGCAGTTAAAACAATTGAACCTGCTCCAAATAATAAGTATTTTAATTTTTTCATAAATCTCCTTAGTAAATTGAGTAAATAAAATAATATATATAAATTCATTTTATTACATACTTAACTATAAGTTAAGTAAATAGTTATTTTTTTCACAAAATGTGTAAAAAAATAACGCATAAGCGTTACTATAATGTTTTTAATCCACCCATATATGGTACAAGAACTTCAGGGATAGAAACACTTCCATCAGGGTTTTGGTAGTTTTCTAAGATAGCTGCAATTACTCTATCAACAGCTAAACCTGAACCATTCATTGTGTGAGCATATTCACTTTTACCTTCATCATTTTTATATCTAATCATAGCTCTACGAGCTTGGAAATCACTCATATAACTTACACTAGATGTTTCTCTATATCTTTGTTCTGAAGGTAATCATAATTCTAAGTCAATTGTTTTTCTTGAAGAAAATCCTAAGTCACCAGTACATAAGAGTAATTCTCTATAAGGAATTTGTAATTTTTCAAGCACATCCTTAGCATCTTCAACCATTTTTTCATACTCAACCATAGCATCTTTTGCAGATGTAACTTTTACAAGTTCAATTTTCTTAAATTCATGTTGTCTTAAGATACCTTTTGTATCTTTACCTGAGCTTCCTGCTTCAGATCTAAAACATTCTGTATATGCTGTAGCTCTAAAAGGAGTTGATAAGTCAATGATTTCATCATTGTAAATGTTTGTTAATGTAACTTCAGCGGTAGGGATTAAATATTCATCTAATCCTTCTAATTTATATAAATCTTCTTTGAATTTAGGTAATTGACCTGTTCCATATAACATTTTGTCTTTAACAATTACAGGTGTTGTGAATTCTTCATAACCTTTTGAAGTGTGTAAATCCAACATAAATGAAATTAATGCACGAACTAATTTTGAACCATTGTTTTTGTAAATTACATATCTTGAACCTGATAATTTAACAGCTCTTTCAATATCTAAGATACCTAAATTTTTAGCAACTTCATAGTGAGGTAACACATCTTTAACAAGACCTCTACCTAATTTATCATGCTCTTTAATGATTACATTTTGATTTTCATCCTCTCCAACAGGAACTTCTTCTAAAGTTTCGTTAGGGATTTGTAAAATTAATTCATTAATTCTGCTATTTAACTCTTGCTCTTGGTTAGATAAAGTTAAATCTTCGTTTTTAACTACTTCAATTTGTGCTTTTAATTCAACTAATTTACCTTTATCGTTTTTAAATAAACCAAATTGTTTTGAAAGATTGTTTAATTCACTTTTTTTATCTTGTGATTGTTTCATCACACTACCTCTTTGTTTAGCTAATGAAACAAATTCATCAAAAATTTCAATTTTAAAACCTCTGTTTTGTAGGTTTTTTCTTACTTTTTCTTCATTATTTAAAACATATTTTATATCTAGCATTTTGACCTCGTAATTTGAATTGTTTAAATTATACATTAATAAAGAGTTAATGAATTATTATGTTGAAAATAGATTTTTTAACCCTTAAATTAAGCAAAATAATTCAAAAAATGATACTAAAAAAATAGATGCTAAAAAATTAGTCATTTGCTATAATTTAAACACGCTTATATAAAATATAAAATTATTCACATAAGGAGGAAATTATGAGTAAAAGAACTTATCAACCAAACAAGCGTAAACATGCTAAGGTTCATGGTTTTAGAGCTAGAATGAAAACAGCAAATGGTAGAAAAGTATTAGCAAGAAGAAGAGCTAAAGGTAGAAAAAGATTAACAGTTTCTGATAAATAATTCTAAACAATGAAAAAACAATATCGACTAAAGAAGAATTGAGAATTTGAAGATGTAATTAATGCAAGACAAGGTAACTTTGTTTCAAATAGATATTTAATCATCTATTTCAAGAAAAGTAAAAACTTCGCTGCAGGAATTACAGTTCCAAAAAAATTCGCAAAAGCTGTAGGTCGTAATTTTTTTAAAAGACAATTAAGAGCAATTATGCATGAGTTGAATTTATATCACCTCAAATATCATTTTGTTTTAATTGTTCGTAAAGAATTTATGAAAGAAGATTTTGCTATCAAAAAACAACATATAGCAAAACTCTTTGAGAAATTTAAATAATGAAGAAAAACGCAAAAAATTTTTCATACTTTACTAACGGTAATGATCCGAAAACTAACCGTAAAGAGTTAACTAGAAAAATCCTTAAATGATTAAAAATAGTTTTCTATGTGTTAATTTTTGGACTTACTGTAACAGGGTGTGTTCAATCCTTTGTTATTAAAAACTCTTACAACGTAGGTAACGGACTTGAGTTTTATAGAGATAAAGGTGACATAGCACCTAGAGTTAATACTTTAAAGAGCACAAATCAAAAAAGAGATTTAGTAACACTTCAAGATCCAAATGGAGAAAACAAAACATCTGAAGTATTTGAATACGACAGATTAGCACTTGATACTGAATCAAACATTTTTGTTACTGATAAAGATATATTAAAGAAACTTAGAGAACAAACAAAATCACATAAGGGTGAATATGGTACCCCTGGTGGATACATGTCTGTTTTAAGAATTCCATTTAATTCTGAAATTCTTAAAAACGCAGGTTACAAATTTGATGAAAAATTCAAATTAATTTACACAGGCTCAGATGATGCTAAAAATTATTTATTTGCAACAGCATCTGATAAAACTTACAACTTTGTAAAAGAACCTACAGATATCTTTATTTTCCCATTCACTTTCCCACAAGATGAAAAAAATAACTACGATAAAGGTAAACTTCAAAGTTACATGACTTTTAAAACAGAAAAAAAATACAAGGAAGTCAATGGAAAACAAGAAGTGGATAAAATAATCCCTGTTCTTACTGATGCAAAAGAATACCAAATTACATACATTTCAGGTATTCAAAAAATTTATAACTACACATCAGAAAACGAATCTGTTTCTAATAAGTTTGCTAGAGATATTCTCCAAATGTTATATACATATTCATTTGGTGAAGGATCTAAATTTGCTGCAAAATTAGGTAAAGAACCTTCTTTATTTATTAAAGAATTAGTTGATAACATTCCAGCAAATGTTAAAGAAGAAAATATCTCAGAACACAATAACACATTATTTACCTTAACTCAAGAACAATACCAATTGCTTATTGAATATCAAAATACAATGCAGTCATACATGAATGAATTAGGATTCTTTAATGGAGAAGTTCCTAACTCATCTTCTGAAGAATATAAAGAAAGAAGAGAACAAGTTCAAAATCAATACAAATTAAATAGAACTGATAAATATGACTACAATACAAATATTCTTTATTCTGAAAACATTAACACACTTCCTTTAAGAGGTGATTTACCATTACAAGCTATTACAACTTGAGGTGAAGCTTGAAAATATGGACCATTTTATGGTTTATTAGTATATCCACTTTCAGTGTTGGTGCAATCAATGCGTCAATCAATGCCTGATATGCTTGGATGAGCTTCTGTTATCTCAATTATAGTTGCAATCATTATTTCACGTCTTATTACACTTGCATTTACATTTAGAACAACTGTAATGCAATCAGTAATGGAAGAACTTAAATACAAAAAAGCTGCTATTGAAGCTAAATATAAAGGTTTAGAAGATAATAAAGCTATGAAACTTAAGAAAAATCAAGAGATTCAAGCTTTATATACAAAATACAACATAAATCCATTAGACCAATTTGGAAATATGTTGCTTACTATGCCGATTTTCCTTGCTATGTGAAGAGTTATTCAAAGTATTCCTGAAATCAAACAAACAACATGGCTTGGTATTAACTTCGCCTCAACATCATATAAGAGATTGTTTGAGGGAGAATGAGTTTACTTATGAATTTTAGTACTTGTTGTTGGGTTCCAATTACTTTCAAGCTTCTTACCAAGACTTCTTAATAGAAAGAAAATGAAACGTAAAACAACAATCGCAGAAGCTGAAGCACTTAAGAAATCTGAAAGAACACAAAAGATTATGATGCTTGTGTTCACAGCAATTACCTTAATCTTTACAGCTGGTGTTCAAGTTTATTGATTATTCGGTTCAATATGAACAATTATGCAAACATTAATTATTCACAAACTCATACATTCTAAGAAATTTAAAGAGAAATTCATAAATAAGAAAACTCGATAAATAACTTTTTCATTTAAATAATAAGCATTAAAAAAATAAAAAATTTACTTGACTTTATTTTAATAGTGCTATAATATATGCAGTGGTTATAGCAAAGGGGATCACCTGAATCCATTCCGAACTCAGTAGTTAAGCCCTTTAGTGCCGAAGATAGCTTTATAGTGAAAATAGGGAGCCGCTGCTTTTTTTATACCTTTTTATAAAAATAATAATTAAAACCACCTTTTCAGGTGGTATTTTTAATCTAAATCAACATTTTCTATATGAAAATAAGGAAGTTTTAAATCATCAAATTCAACTATATCATAGTAGTTCGGGTTAAGATTTTTAACTCTAGAAATAACTAGTTTAGCTTTCTTATCTCTATAAATTAAAAACCTTGTATTTGGGTTTTGTGAAAATAGAACTTCAATTAATTCATGACAATATTGGCTTTGTTTATTATTTTCTTTTTCAACAATTTTCTTAGCTAAATTGATCTTTTTAGCATTATTATCAGTTGATTGAATCAGTAAATTAAGGATAATATCAGTGTTATTTAAAGAAAAAATAGGCAGAAATTTCTCGTTTTTATTCATTTTATTAGAGATGTTAATTAACTCAGGGAACTTGTTTTTTAATTTCAAAAATGCATAAACATCAATCACAATTTGAATTGGTTTAGTTAACTCTTTTTTCTCTTTAATTTGACTTAAAGTGCTAGAGAATAGGGAGAAAATGAATTTTTCTTCCTTACTAATTTTGAGCAATTCCTCAAAAACATTTTTAATTTCTGCTTGTTTCATAGTGAAATTATAATAAATTAAATTTGATATAATTAAAACAATATTTATTATTACATAATAAATAAATTTTATAAAACTAAGAGGTATTAATGGCTAAAAGACAAAAATCATTCTTTGAACGTTTAGTTGAGTTAAATGATAGACACGATGAGAAGAAACATAAAACTTCAACTAACAAATCAAAAAGATCTAAAACCTTAATCGGTATTTTTTCTGCTTTAACAGTTGGAGTTATTGCATCTATTACAATTCCTTTAACAATTACAACTACAAAGGTTAACTACATTCAACCGGTTGATGGAGAAAAATCTGCTTTTGTTGTTAATGATGCAAAAGGTAATGAACTTAACTCATTAACAGTTCGTAAATTAACAGATTTAGTAAAATCACAAAGTCAAGAAGTTTCAGAAGAAATCAAAAATGCATACAGAGAAGCGATTTTCTATATGTATGAACAAGAAGTTGAAGCATCAATTCAATATCAAAACATTTACAATAGTTCATTACAAAATGATGAAGAAGTTAACAATTCAATCGAACTTAAATCATTAGATGAAATCAAAAGACAAATTAAAGCTAAATTTGAAGATTTAAAAGTTAACTTCAAAAAAGTTTATGGTTTCCAAAATTGAGAAAAACAATTTTTTGAAGAACTTAAAAAAGATGAATACGGAAATTCAGCTAATGAAACAGATGCAACAAATTTCTTATTATTCAAACAAGTTGAAGAAATTGCTACACGTAGATATCAATTAGAATACAAAGTTGTTGATAGAACATTTGTAAATAGAACTGCTACAAAAGATATTTATAAACTTGATAAAAATGGAAATAAAGTTAAAGGTGAAAACAGTGAACCAATTAAATTATTCAGTAAAGGTGATAAAGTTTTCCCATATTTAGAAGAAAATGTTAATTACTTTGCTCCATCAGCAGATTCAACAAAAGTTACTTTATTAACAACAAAATCATTCATTACAGAATTCAAATCACCAGCAAACTTCATTTCTGAATACTTCAACAAAAATAACATCATCATTCCTACTGTTTACAAATTAGCAGGAACCATTTCTAAAAATGATGTAGTTTATCCATGAAAAATTTCATCTGACGATGACAAAGTGAAATTATTTAACTTATTAAAATGAAATGTAACTCCAACAGCTGATTCATTTATTGCAGAATCAAACGTTGCATCATTAACAAAATTTAATAAAGCAGAAGAATATGCGTTCCAAAAAGAAAATGAAACTAAAGAAGAATTTGTAAGTAGAGTTCAAAAATATAAAAACTTCTTATCATCAATCACAAATTCTGATGTTGAAAAATTAGCAACACCAGGTTTAACATCAAATATCAACTTATTTGCTAAAGATTTAGATCTTGCATTAGGTGTAAATGCAACTTCAATTTTTGCTAACGAACAAAATAACTTACCTGAATTCTCATTAAAAGAATTAATTGACGCAATCAAAGGTGCTTTAAACATTCTAGATCAACCTGATTTAACATCAGCTACAAACTTTGATGAAGCAGCAAGAATTGTTAAAGATTACGATGTTCAAATCGATAAGAAATTAGAAGACTTAAAATTTGAACCATCAAGATTCAACACAATTAACAAAGTTATTGCTGACTATATGTTTTCAAAAGTGCAAGATGCACAAACAACAAATAATCCATTAATTCCTTATGTCTTCAAATTATCAGATATGAAAGATGCATTTATGATAATTACAGATAGTAATGTGCAAATTGTAAGATATTCACAAATTACAGAATTAGATAAATTCAAACAATTTATTGCTGAGGATGCTAAAAACTTAGCTTTAGGAAATGTTTCATACTTCAACACACCTGCACAAATTTCAAATAACTTATCAAGTTCACAAATTCTTTCATTAGCTTTAAGTGATGAAAAATTTGTTGCAGATCTTAAAACAAAAACAAATACAACTACAGGAGCAAACTATACAGATGCTGATGTAACAAGCTTGCAAGCAAAAGTTAATAGTGTAAAAAGTGGAGAAGACACAAACAAATTAATTTCAGTATTAACATCAGTAAGTGAGTTCATTCAAAAACAATTAAACTATGGAAACAGCTATAATTTTATAGTTGATAAAGGTCTTACAAAAATAGTTTACAACCATAACGATAATGTATATAGCGATAAAAAAGCTATCGAAGTTATTAATGACTTAGTTTATTCAATCTTCGAAAAAAATGAAGGGAGCAAATAATGAGAAATATATTTAAAAAATCTTTATATTTAGCACCAGTTGCTTTCACACCATTGGCTGCACTTTCATGTGGAGTTGATAAAAACACAGAAGAAAAAAATAAACAAATCATTTTATTTGATAAACCTGCAGTTTCAACTATTGCAGAAAACTTATGATTAAAATCTGTTTTACAAGACCAATATAAAGTTGAAAAAAATACAAACTTACTTTCAAATGAAAAATTCTTTAATGAAGCTCTAATTGCTTACAAAGGATTTTTAGCTACAGAATCACAAAAGAATAACTTATATTTAGCTACTCAATTAAACAAGTGAAAATCAAACGGAATTTTCAATGAAACTGAATTAGCTGCATTGAACTCTTTATATAGAGATGTTTACAACATTAACTTAACAAATGAACAATTCCAAATCTTATACAACAACGAAAATACAGGTGTGGCTTTCACAGTTAATAAACTTCTTTTAGTTAAAAACTACTTCTTTATTTCAGATGTTGTTACATTAGAAAAAATCGATCCAAGTTCATTTAATTTATATGGTAAAAAATACGATAACAAGCAATTTAACTTAATTAAATATGTTATCTCAAATAAAACAGTTCAATTATGAAGTTACACAAATGATAATGTAAATGAAATGTATACAGATGCTAATAAAGTTATTAAACACGTTTTAGATTACAATAACTTATTAAAGAATTCTAAAGAAGCTCAAAACATTGCAACAGCAGATTTAATTTTCAATAATGTTCCTGCTAAAGCTGAATTTGAAGCTACAATGGGTGGATACCAAGGTATTAAATCTAACCCTTACAAATCAGACTATACTGTTGATGAATTATTAAAAGTTACATCACCTGAAAATTTAGTTGGTTTCTATAACTTAACAAATGGTAAATTAGTTTCAGTTGATGAAAATGGACAATTAGCTGAAGCAATTCCTGTTTCAAAAGATGGTAAAAAAGTTGAAGTAGCTTACTTTGCTAAAATTGTTCCAGTTGCTAAAAAAATTACAGTTGATACAAACGAAAACGGCACAAAAGAAGAAAAAACAGTTTTATCATTCGACCAAACAATTTACAAAGATTCATTAGATAAATTAGCTATCTTCATTTCAATCAGTGATGAAAACTTATACAAAAATGCAAAAGCAGCTTACATTACAATGGGTTACAAAATTTCATCTATTGATGAACTTAAAGATAAAACAGCAGGTCTTGAATAATGAATGATTCAATCTTTACAAAAATAATTAAAAGAGAAATCCCTTCAAACATCATCTATGAAGATAATGTTGTTATTGCGATTTTAGATGCATTTCCACAACAAGAAGGGCATTTCTTAGTTATTCCTAAAGAGCAGAAATCTAATATTTTAGAACACGATGAAGCAACTTTCTTACACGCTATGAAAGTTGCTAGAATGTTAGCTAAGCAAAGAGTTATAGATAACAACATCCCAGGTTTTAAAATATTGATCAACACAGGTAAAGAAGCAGGACAAGTTGTGTTCCACACACACATTCACGTAATTCCGTACAAAGAACAAGGAGAATAAAATTATGCAGCAGACAAAAATATTTACATTCGATTTAGATGGTACATTATTTACAAAAAGCGAAACAATTCATCCTTCAACAAAAGAAGTTTTACTTCAAGAGCAAGCTAAAGGAAATAAAATTGTTATTGCAACAGGTCGTGGTTTAGTTAAGATGCTTGCATTAAATCACGATACATTCAAATTTGTTGATTATTTGGTGTGTTCAAATGGTGCGTTAGTTCACAATATGAAAACTAATACAACATACACATTAGGTGAATTATCAAAAGAAATGTTAGATACAGTTCACGCACATGCACTTAAATATGATTTAGTTCTTTCAGTTGATGGAAATAACTATAATGGCTCAATTTTACCTAATGGAGCTTATCCAAAATGAATGTCACCACAGCAAGTTAAAAATATGAACATTTTTAATGAAGCTACAATTGAACAAGTAAAAGAAGCAATCAGTAATCCTGAAACAAAAATAACTCAAATGGCTATGAGAAACCAAGAACACAATGCTAAAGAAGCTACAGAAAACATTATGAGTAGTTTAAAAGATTTCGATTGTGAAGTTTACTTGACAAACTCAGTTTATACAGATATTAACCCTAAAAATATTTCTAAGTGAGCTGGAATTATGAAAATTGTTGAATTAGAACAATTAAAAGATTATCAAGTTGTAGCGTTTGGTGATAGTGGAAATGATGTTCACATGCTTTCTGAAGCACACGTGGGTGTAGCTATGGGGAATGCAACAATTGAAGCAAAATCAGCTGCTAACTTTGTTATTGGTGATAATGACACAAACACAATTGGACAATTCATTTCAGAAAACTTTTAACACATATACATAGGTACAAAAGTAAATTTTGTGCTTTTTTATTTTATTTACTTAAAATAAAAAATAATATAAAATATACATCATATTAAAGAACAAAATTTATATTTGAAAGGAATACTATGTCAACTGCATTTGAAATTATTAAATGAATTTGTGCAATTACTGTTATCTCATTAAGTATTCCTCAATTATTGAAAATTCTTAAAGATAAAAAGACAGGACCTGTTAACTTTGTGTCATTCTGAATTTTCCATATTGGGATTTTACTTTGAGTAATTTGAGGTGCAACAGATAAGAATAATGAAAAATTCATAACTGTTATGGTCGCAGATGGAGTGGGTATACTTGTAAACGGAATTATGACAGGTTTACTTTACTACTACAAAAAAGAATTTACTAATAAACAAAAATTACAAGGATATCTTGCTGTTTTAGCTACATGAATTATTGCTGGAATATTTACTGTATTTTACATTATTGATTATGGTAGAGATGGTAGCCAAAATAATCCATATATAATTGGAAAATTACATGATTCAATTTCAACTGTTATGGGATTCATTTTCCCAGCATTTACTACATTTGCTTTCTTGCCTCAGTTAATAACATCGTTTAAAACAAAACAATGACAAGGTGTTTCATACTGAATGTATGTTTTATATGTTGTAAACAACATTATTTGAATAGTTTACTGAATTTTATTAATCCTTATTAATAAATCTAAAGGGTACTCAATCACATCAGCTATCGGTGGATTAGTATGACAATCAATTTCATTAACACTATTCTCAATCCAATTAGGATTTACATTACACGATAAATTTACAACACAAAAAACAACAGTAAGACATTCACACCGTGCTTAATAATTGAATTAACAACCAATTTTGGTTGTTTTTTTACAAAAAACCTACACAAATATTGTGTAGGTAATTTTGATTATATTTGTGTAAGCTTTCCAAAAGTCATATTTGAACGTACAGTATCAGAGAAGTCTTCACCATAAAAGTATTCTAATCCTGAGTTTCCAAGTTGGAAGCTCATTTTTATAATTTTTAAACTCTACTTATATACTATGTATATAAGTAAAAAATCAAA
>NZ_JAYFFB010000005.1:0-83726 GCF_034863345.1 Mycoplasma sp. 1232 | reverse complement strand
AAAATTAAAGATATTTTACTCACCAAATATTTCTAAATAGTTAACACTATAGGAAGTATCGATGATCTTATTGAAAATTATGAAAATCAGATATCAAAAATATTAAACATAATTAGTATGTCGTTATCTGATAAAAATCTCATTCCTTTTGAATATTACTCGCCACAAATTATCAAATCTGGTATAAAAAAATATAATAATACCAAGAATTATTTGGACACATCGTCCGTAGAAGGTATTAACAATATTTTACAATTTGATTCATTCAACTTTGAGGACAGACCGTCTAGAGCAAACATGCAACCAGTGGTTGATTCAATATGATTCGCCAAGATGAAAGACTCAAAAAAGGTAATTATAGTGACAGAAAAAGATGATGATTTACTTAATAATTATATCTTTTCAACAGGATATTTAGGAGTCGAAGCTACAAACAAATTACCACTATCATTTCTAACAGGTATTACTTTATCACCAAACTTTTTTGTTCAAAGAGACCTTAACTCTGCAGGGACAACCATGGCTGGGATTAATAATGAAACATTTAATAAAATTCTTGTCCCTAAACTGTCTAATGAAGAGATAAACAGTTTCAACAAGGAGTTTAGTCCTTTAGTTATTCATTTAGCTTCTTATAGAAGAAAAATAAAGAAGCTTAAAGAATTGAAGAATCTACTATTGAATAAATATTTCTAGATTTTAGTACCTTCCATAAATAGGAGGTATTACAATTTGAAAGAATTTATTTCATTTTTACAACATCAAAATTTAACAAAAAATACTATTGATGCTTATGTTATTGCAGTTAAACAGTTTAGTGCAGAATTTAGTGAAATAACAAAGCAAAATTTATTAGCTTTTAAATCAATATTAGTTGATAAGTATAAGGGTAAAACTATTAATTTGAGAATTCAAGGAATCAATAAATATTTGGAATTTTTAAAGAAAGAAAAATTAAAACTAAAATACATAAAAATTCAACAAAAAAGTTTTTTAGAAAATGTTATCAGCGATGCAGATTACGAGTTCTTTAAAAACAAATTACTCAAAGACAAAAATTATGAGTGGTATTTTATTGTTAGATTTTTAGGAGCAACTGGTGCTAGGATTTCTGAGCTTATTCAATTCAAATATGAGCATTTAATAAGGGGTTATATAGACCTTTACACAAAAAGTGGCAAAATAAGAAGAATATTCATACCCGTTAGATTAAGAAAAAAAGCGATAGAATATTACGATTCTATCACTAGAACACAGGGTTATCTATTTCTTAATAAAGATGGCCATCAAATTTCAACCAGAGGCGTAGCTCATCAATTAAAATCACTAGCAAGAAAATACAATATGAATTTAAATGTGGTTTACCCTCACTCTTTTAGACATCGATTCGCAAAAAACTTTTTAGAAAAATGCAAAGATATTGCATTACTAGCAGATTTAATGGGACACGAATCTATAGAAACCACTAGAATTTATTTGAGAAAAACAAGCGAGGAGCAACAGGAAATAGTTGACAAAATAATTAATTGGTAAAATATTTATTAAGCAGTATAGATTTAATATCTAGACATTTAGATTTTAACATTTTCACTTTAACCAATAATTCATAAATATAATTGAAAAAATTAATTTCATCATTGATAGGTTCACAAGCTAATAGCATTGGTATTGCTTTGGAAGCATGCAAAATTGTTGTGCCTTGCGAATTATCTTTGATAATAGACTGATTTAAATCGCTTAATAGTCCAAAGAAAGCAAAACCTTTATTTTCAGATATTACTTTATATATTCCTGATGAGTAAGCACCTGTTAAACCGACATTTACCCTTCCAGGAGCGCCATCAAATGCTATTAAAGTATCATCTGAGTTACATGTTTTTAGGTTTTGCGCTTTTTTTATGTAACAATTTTTTAATGAATCTAAATCACCGACTCTTAAGTACGGAATAAGACCATCTCTATTTTGAGATTTTTCTATATAGTTGCTAGAACCAACCTCTATTCCTTTGTCAAATATCCCATATTTCGAGAAGGGAACGTGATTTCTAATAAAATTCAAGGAGTTTATTTTTCTTAATCCAATAGATTTAATTTTAGTCTCGATTAACTCATAATTTTCGATAAGATCATCGACGCTTCCTATAGTGTTAACTATCTGTATTAAATTTGAGAAAAATAACTGCTTTTTTATATAATAATTTCGAGGTAAAATCTTATGTTTAATGAAGCTACTATTGAGAATAGCGTTATAGAACTTTTAGAAAAAAATGGTTTTGAATTTTTAAATTTTGATGATTCATGACTAAGTGAAAGAAAGCTTGATGAATTCATTAATAATGAAGTTCTTTTAAATTCGTTAATTAAAATAAATAAATTTGATGATTTAGAAATACTTAACGAAGCAATGAATATGCTTATGAGAGTTGATAATCCTTCTTTATTCGTAAGGAATTTTTTAGTTCACAAAATCTTAGTAGAAGGTGTGACAATTGAGTCAAATAAATATCAAGTTAACCCTCTTATTAAATTCATTGATTTTGATAATGTAGATAATAACACATTTCAAGTAGTTCATCAAATTAAGTTCAACGAAGGAAGATCGACCAGAATACCAGACATAGTTGTGTACATAAATGGACTTCCTTTAATTGTAATGGAACTTAAGAGTTTAGTTGAAGATGCTACTGGAGCAACATTGGAAGACGCTTACAATCAATTAGGCGGAAGCAGCGAGTCTAATGGATACCGTTATGATATTCCAACTTTATTTAATTACTCTGCTTTTTTAGTAATTTCTGATGGAGTAAGCACTAGAATCGGAACATTGACTTCTAAATTCGATAGATACAATGAGTGAAAAAGCGTTGATGGTAAAAAAGGTTATGATGCTAATTATGCATTTAAACTAAATACCTTCATAGATGGAGTGTTTGAAAAAAGCAGATTACTAGATATTATTAAACATAATATTTTCTTTATTCAAGACAAAAATGACAAACCAGTTAAGATAATCTCGCAGTATCACCAGTATTTTGGGGTGAAAAAATCAGTTCAATCAATTTTAAATAGCATTAAGTCAAACGGAAATGGTAAAGCTGGTATTGTTTGACATACTCAAGGTAGTGGTAAATCATTTTCGATGCTAATGCTTGCACATAGATTATTGATTAACAAAGACTTAAATGTTCCAACTATAGTGGTTTTAACAGATAGAATCGACTTAGATGATCAACTTTATAAAACTTTCTTTAGTGCGCGTAATTACCTAAAATGCGAACCTCAAATAGCTACATCTAGAGAAGATTTAGTTAAGAAGCTTAAACACATTAAACAAGGTGGAATAATTTTTACTACAGTTGGTAAATTCGATAAGCATAATTTACCAAAAAATGAACGTTCAAACATTATCGTAATGACTGATGAAGCTCATAGAGGACACTATGGAATTTATGAGACTGTTCATTACGAAAGAAATAAAGAAACTGATGAATTAGAAGCAGTTTTCAAATATGGAGTAGAAAAGTATATTAGAGAAGCATTACCTAATGCTACTTTTATTGGATTTACTGGAACTCCGGTATCAGCAAAGGAAAAACAAACAACAGACATTTTCGGTGATATTATCGATGTCTACGATATGACTCAATCAGTTATCGATGGTTCAACAGTAAAACTTTTTTATGAATCTAGACTTGCAAAAGTTTGGACAGATCAATCGATATTGAATCAAATTGATAATTACTATAATGATTTAGTGAAAAATGAACAAGCAGATAATCAAGCAATAGAAAAATCAAAACGTGAAATGAGCAAAATTAAAGTCATTTTAGAAGATGATGACATGATTGATTTATTTGCTAGAGATATTATGGCTCATTATTCTGAGAGAAAGGGTACTTTAAACGGAAAAGCCATGATTGTTTGTCAAACTCGTCATGCAGCTTTAAAACTATATAAGAAAATAGTTGATGAGATTGCACCTGAAATGAAAGAACAAGTAATTTTAGTTGTTACTGAATCTAATAAAGACACAGAAGAAATGCGTAATCTATTTAAAGATTCTGCATATAGAAAAGAGTTAGGTGAAGAATTTAAAAAAGATACATCAAAATATAAAATCGCAATTGTAGTTGATATGTGATTAACCGGTTTTGATGTACCCGACTTAGACGTAATATATTTTATTAAGAGACTCAAATCTTATAATTTAATGCAAGCTATTGCTCGTGTTAATCGTGTTTATCCAGGTAAGTATTATGGTTTAATTGTCGATTACATAGGTCTAAATGAAGCATTGAATGAAGCATTGACAGAATATACAGATAGAGACAGACAAGAAAATGTTCAAGATGTAAAGAAAGAAATTTATGTCATCTTGAAAGAAAAATTAAGTGTACTTAATGAATGATTTTACAAAATTGATAAAAGCAAATTCTATAGCTCTAATGATCACGAAAGATTTGAAGCTGTACAAATCGGAACAGAATTTGTGTTGCAAGATGCTAAAAGAGAAGATGCATTTATGAGTGATCTTTCCTTTTCTGTAAAGCAAGCCTTTGTCGTTTGTGCTGGTATTTTAACTGAAGAAGAGAAAAATGATGTTTATTATTACTTAGCTATTAGAAGTTTTATTCTAAAGCTTAGAGCAAAAACTCCAACTGTTTCTATAAAAGAAATGAACGAATATGTTTCTAATCTTCTAGCTGATGCTATTAAAGGTGATGAAGTAAAAGTATTAACTCAAACAAAAGAAGATTCAAGTAAAGTTATTGAATTGTTGAGTGAGAAAAACATAGAAGAGTTAAGAGTAAAAAATCCTCCTCATGTGTTTGTTCAAATTGTCAAGAAGTTACTTGAAAGAGCAATAGCTGAATCTAGAAAAAATAATTATTTTAAATCTCAAGAATACAGTAAAAGATTAAGAAAAATCTTAGAAAAATATAATGATAGAGATGCTATTTTTTCACCAGAACAAACCATTGTTGATTTAGTTGGATTCGCTAGTGAAATGGTAAGGGACGAACAAACAGCTAGAGACCTTGGTGTATTCGGAAGAGAAAAAGCGTTCTATGATGCTTTAATTAGAGATAAATCAGCTAAAGAATTACTAAACGATGAAACGCTTAAACTTATTGCTAGGGAATTAAAATCAGTAGTTGAAGAATACGCATCAACAGACTGAACCCATAAAGAATCCACAAGAGCAAGAATGAGAACAAAAATAAAAGAATGTTTGAAGAAGTATAATTATCCTCCAGAATATCAAAAACAAACTGTAGATGATGTTATTAAACAAGCTGAATATATAATGAGTGAAGATTAATCTTCAACTTATTTAGGATATCAAATTCGACTTAAAAGAAATATTACAATTAGACTTTATTACTTATTAAACGATTGTTTTAGTAGGTAATAAAGTCATTTTTTATTCTTTTGATAAATTTTCAATAAAAAAAGAACAGCTAACGCTGTTCAATTTATCTAATAATTAGTATTCTGTTGAATGCTCTAATGAATCGATGCTTAATTCAACAGAAGTTCTTTTTCCAAATGATTCAATTTGAATTGTAGCGATATTTGAGTCTAAGTTTAATGATTTAATTGGGCCAATTTCACCTTTAAATGGACCATCTAAAACTACAACTAAATCATTAAGTTTAAGTCCTTGTAAGTTTTTACCTAAGTTAAATAAGTGTGTAGCTTCTTCAGCGGCTTTTTCCATTTTTCTAATTTCTCTAGAAGAAACAGGTGTAGGCTTTGCTCCTTTACCAGATGATCCGATGATACCTGTAACATTTTGTGTGTTACGTACAACGTATCAAGCTTCATCAGTCATATCCATATTTGCAAAAATGTATCCAGGGTAAAGATTTGTATATTTAACCTTGTATTCTTGACCTAAACGTCTTTTTTCTAATTCTTTAGCTGTTAAGATAGGTTTTTTAAAGATTTTAAAAGCGCCATCTTGTGTCGCATATTGATTAAATGATTCTGCAACATTTTCAGCAATAATACGGTTATTTAAAGCTTCGATAACTTGTTCTTCTTTTCCTCTAACAGTAGAGATCATGTATCATTTAAAATTATTCATAATTCACCTTTCTAAACTGAACCAATTACTTCTCATAATTTTGTAAATCCAATTGTTACTGCATAAACAAATAAAGCAAATATAGCTGTAAAAACAAGAATTTTAACAAGGTTTATTCAATTTTCTCTTGGAGTTGCTCAACGAACACGTTTAATTTCTTTAACAGTCTTTCTAAAGAAATAAATTTTATTTCTGCTTTCAAATCTGTCTTTTAAAGACATTTTTGCTGTTTCGACTTTTTCAGTTTTTGCTTTCTTATTTTTTCTCATAATTAAACTTCTTCTTTGTGAATTGAGTGTTGTTTGCAATGAGGACAATATTTTTTAATCGCTAAACGTTCTGCATTTCCAGCACTTTTAATTGTCACGTAATTTTTCTTTCTGCATAATTCGCATGCAATCGATACCTTGTTACTTTTCATAGTGTTTTAATTTTACCACAACATTACAATATACATTAAGTAAATGAATGCTATGTAATAGGTTTAATTGAAATTATTTACATGTGCAAAAAACATAACACATTACTTTCTTCATCTAAATATTGATCTCACTTTTGCAAATGCTAAACGCACTCCTAAATTAACTGTTGGGACTAAATTACCTCTAACTAAGCTTAAAAATAATCTATTTCTAAATTGATTCTTAATAATAAGGCCAATAAGCATAATGTTGTTAGAACTAATAAGCTTCATTTTAGGTGTTTTTAGTATAAAGTTGATTGTTTCATTAATGATTTTATTTTGCATTTTAGTCATATTTAAGTTGTTCAATAACTTATCTACATATTTATCAAGAACTTCAAAATCTCTTCTTGAGAGATATTTATAATCAATCTTGCAATAGGCTAAAATGAATTGAATTAATTTATCCTTATCAGTGAACAATTGTTCTAAAACAATGTTTAGAAACTTCGATGATATTTGTTTAATTAGCTCTTTGTTTTGGATAACAAAACTATTAAAGTAAGTTTCGAAGCTAACAAAATGTGAACTTGATAAAAAGTAATCTTTAAAAATAATCATAAATTCGTCTAAATCATTTTTTACTAATGAAAAATCTAAATTAAACTCATAATCAATCTTTCTAATATCGATTGGAATCTTAATAAATTTTCTTTTATTTAACTCTCCAAGGATAAAATGAATTAAATCAATTATCTCTTCTTTGAAATTAGGGTACTTTTCAAAGAATTTTTTTGTTATATCAAACAATGTTTTTTCATTTGAAACTAAAAAGAATTGTCAAAACTTATTAAGCGAAATGTTTTTGTTTCTAGTAAAGAATTTTTCAACATTATCAATCAATGTAACAAACTCTTGATTATTAGCTAAAAAGTCAATTAATGTGTCTGTGAATTTTAGTGAACTGAATTTATTTTCAATATATTCAAGTACGTTTTCGTCATGGAAAATCTTACCAATGAGTGACATAACATTCTCATTTAGAAGTGCGCTGAAATTAAGAGTGATATCTAAACCTTTAGTTAATTTCTCAGTAATCAATGAATTGCTAATTGTGCTTATATAAATTCTAATTAGCGAACCTTCTAGAACACCTAATTCTTTGTATCAAGTTTGAACAAGATCAATAATTTTGTTATCCGGGTATATTGGAATACTTCTAAATTTAGTTCAAGTAAATTTATTTAAATGATGCTCTTTAGCAAAATTTAGATAAAGCTTCTTTCCAATGTATTTATAACATTTCTTACTGCAATGAATATCTAAAAACAGCTGATATCATTTGCGTTCATTTCTTAAGCATTGTTCAAAGTCAAATATTTCAACATATTTAGTATTTGTTGCTGTAGAAACTTCTACAAAAATATTCTGAAATACCTTGTATATAGATTTAAAAATAGAATAACTTTTGTTTAAAAGATTATTTTTGTTTTTAAGAATCAACTTGTTAAGCACAGGTAATGAAGCGATAGGATAATCGACTAAATAGATTTTGCAATTTGTATTAACTTCTTTAATTTTGTTAACTAAAACAATATATTCATTAATGATTTGCTGTGTTGTACGTTTAATATTTTTCAATAAATCATCAATTTGTTTATTTTGAAGGTAGTAATCTTTTTGAGACATTACTTCAACTAAGTCTACATAGGAAATACTGAATAAAAATTCAATTCCACTAGAGTTTATAAATAAGTAATCTGCTTCCTTAATTTCTTTTAAATATGAATCAAAATCATAATTAAAACAAGTGTGATTAAATTTTTGAGCTAGAACTTTATTTATGTGCATTAGCTCTCTTGTTTCATCCGTGAACTCTTCTCCAGAAACGATATTAATTCAAGTGCTAATCTTGCTTGCTGATAGGCCTAAATTGCTATATTTAATGTCTAAATTTCTACCAACATTCTCCTGAATTAACTCAATGAAATAGTCTGAATAAGCATAACCTAACTCATCTAAATTTCCATATGTTCCAGTTCCTTGAGATAAATCAAAACCTTGCGCTATTGAGTCGCCAATAAATACAAATTTTTTATTTCTAAAATTGCGATTATTCATATTACTAAAATATTAGCACATAATATAAAAAGAGAAAATTTACAGACAGAGGATATAAAAACCACTTAACTTAAGAAAGTTAAGTGGAAATCTAATAGACATTGTAAAAAATTAAATAATAAAATTAAAGAAAGGTGTTTGACATTTAACAGAAAATGTCTAACTGATGAGAGAAGAAAAAATAATGAATTTCGGTTCATTTAGAACCAATTTTGTATTTGCATATAATAATAAGGTCTTATATTGAATAAAAGTCAATAAATGGAGAAATATAAGAAATTAAAATACTTTTCAAATGTTTAGAAAGGAATAATCCAACAAATGAACTAAAACCATATTAAATTTTGTTTTAGAAACCATAAAAATAAACTATAAAAATTTAATAAAAAACCAAAGTGAGTAATGAAGAACATAAACTGGAAAGTGAAAAAGAGTTTAGTCCCCACAACATACAAGAAGATAACCGTAATTTTGAGAAGTACCTCAAAAATTTACACTAATAAAATAAAAAGCAACAAGAGAAAACATATTAATTAAACTTACGAATTTTCCTTAACCCTTAAAACTTAAATTCAAGTTTAATTAATTTTGACCATCCCACACACTCCCCCAAGCAACTGAGATGATACGTTTTCATAACCTAACACTTACCCAATGTTATTAATATGCAAGAATGAATAATTATTGGAAATAAAATCCAAGTAAGTTGACCTAAATACGGAAAAAACATAGATAGAATCAAAAAAGGTCTATACATGCATATTTTGTAAGTGAAAAAATAAAAGAAATATAGAGGGGACAAAATCGTCAGAGAATAAAAACGATTTGTCTCAAAAAATATAAATATAAAAAATAATGGAGCAACAAGCAAAATATAGCTTGTTTACAAAAAATGTTACAAATTAAAGAGATTTTTAAAATCAACACAAAATAATTTGAAAAATCTACTGCGTTTTATACCATAAAAAAATTATCTAAACTTATGTAAATATACGATAAATATATATGAGAAAGAAGAATTAAAAATTTGGACATATAAGTTAACATAAGCTCTATTTAACTTGATATCAATGTAGTAATAAGGTTGTTCGAACAAATAATGTCAATATCAATTGATGAACCAACATTTAAATCTGTCGCTTTCATAACTGAGTGTTTCTTTTTATAACTACTATTTAAAAAATTATTTCTTGAGTGTATTTTTTGAGTTTTAATTTGATAATCAAGTTGTTTTGGACTATGTGAGTTATCAACTACACTATTTCCCATGTCTATTAGAATTTTTTGTAAATTTATCCTTTTGTTAGCAATACCATCATCAAAAATATATTGAGAGTTAATTTCTGAGTGGAAGAAATTCAGAGTCTTTAACTTTAATTTATTTCAAATGAATGATTCAAAATGAGAATAGGATTTAAAATCCATACAAAAAACTTCTGAAGAAACTTCTAGAAAAATTTCTAAAAATTCATGAGGTATAACATTTTTAATTTCTGCTAGCTCAATAGATACCTTGCCAAAGACTCAACTAACTTTTCTAGACAAAACATCTATTGACTTACTGTGCTGTATACTGAAAGCAGAAATGATTTTTGAAACTGAATAATACTTGTCATTTTCGAGTTTCAAAAATTCAGAGAGAAACTTATCGTTCAAATGATATTTTCTTATCATTTAGTTAATGCATCGAACACAATAATACCTGTTGCTACTGATACATTTAAAGATTGCACATTCCCCCTTTGTGGAATATAGATTGTTTGATCTGTGACTGAAAGCACACTTTTTGATACTCCATCACCTTCGTTACCTACAACTAAAATTGTAGGTCTGTCATATTCCACCGTTGTGTATGGGAGAGCTTTTTCATCTAATACAGTTGAATAAACTCAATAACCTCTTTTTTTGAGTTGAGTTAAGGCTGCATTAAGACTATTAACTCTGTAAAAATTCATATTTACAAATCCACCTGATGAAACCTTTAATACAGTTGAATTAATTACAGCTGCATTATCTTTAGGGAAAATAATATGCTTAATTCCCCCAGCATTTGCTGTTCTTATAATTGCTCCAAAGTTATGTGGATCTTGAATTTTATCCAACACAAGAATTGGCGAATTATCCTTATGCAATCTTTCTAAATCGTCAAGTCCCTTGTAATTAACAGATTTTAAGATTGCTTTAAAACCTTGATGGTTTTCTTTTGTTTCTTCATCTAAAGTTCTCTTATTAGTGATAACAATTTTTATACCCCTTAAAGTGTTATCGTCTTTAAAGTACTTTAAACTTCCTTCATCAGTTATGTGTATTTCAGAAATATCTAATTTATTATTGACACAGTCAATAACAGAATTTTTCCCATACACAATTAATTCTCCCACTTTTTTAGTGGTCATATCATATTTTTTTTGTTTTTCGTGTAATTTTTTCATATTTACCCTATATTAAATTATTTTCAATCAATTCGTTTCTTAATTTGTCGGCATTTTGATAATCTTTTTGAGCTAAAAACTCTTGTCATTTTTGATAAATTGGAACATATTTTTTGTAATCGAATTTATTAAATTCAAAACCTAACTTATCAAAAATATATACTAATGTAGCTATGTCCAAGGTGTTTTTGTCTTTATTAATATTTTTAATTAGATCATTAATAAGTTTATTAAAGTCAGAAAATCTCTGCTCAAAAATATATGTGAATGCTTCTTTAGCTAATTCATTGTTAATTTGTGAATCGTTTTGTTTGTTTAATAGTGCATTTAAGAAGTAAATTTTGCTAATTTTCTTGAAAATCACTTCAACATTATTAATTAAATTCTCTTCAATATTAATCAAACCTGTAAATGAGTTTAATAATAAAATCATTTTAAAATAGTCAGCTGAATAATTTTTAAGAAAGTCAGAAGCTAAAATTACGTTTTGTAATGACTTAGACATCTTAATTCCATTTAAATTAATTTGACCTGTTCTTAATCATTTATTTGAAAGCTGTTTTTGATTTAAAGCATAGAATTGAATATTTTCATTTTCATGGTGTGGGAATGTTAAGTCCATCCCTCCTCCGTGAATATCTAAACCAGAATCTCCAAAATGTTTTTCAATTAAGGCAACACATTCTGTGTGTCATCCTGGTCTACCTTCACCAAAAGAAACATTGTATTTAACACCCTCAGTTGTGTTTTTTCATAAAGCAAAATCAGCAGGTGATTTTTTATTTGAAGAAAGTTCACTATCTTCAAATTTCATGTTTTCAATTTTTTGATTTGAAACAATACCATAGTCATTTTGGTTTTTTATGACATCAAATCAAACATTACCTTCATTATCTAAATATGCATTATTCGATTTGATTAATCTTTGAATAAAGTTATCAATTAAATCAATGTTTTTGGTTATGTATTCAATGTCAGTTATAGTGTCAACACTGAATTGTTTAAGTAAATATAAATATAAATTACCATACTTTTCCGATACTTGAGTTTCTAAAACACCTTGCTCTTGGGCTTTTTTGATAATCTTGTCATCAATATCAGTAATATTATGAACAAATTTATATTCAATTCCTAGTTGCTTCGCAGCTTTTAAAATTAAGTCCATAGTTACAATCGGTCTCATATTTCCTATATGAACATCATTGTAAACTGTGGGTCCACATACATATATTTTTAACATATTGTTATTATAATAAAAAATAATATTTAATTACCATTTTATATAAGCAAAATTAACTTTTATAACTATGTATAAGGTACATAAAACTAGTTGTTTCCTAGCTATATAAAAAATATTTTTTAATATAATAGATATATAAAATATATCTATAAATAAGGAGGATTATGACACTAAAAGAACAGTTAAAACAAAACATCATTGACGCAGTTATAGAGTTGCAAAATGAAGATTTTGTTAATAAGGATCTTATTGTTAAAGATTTAGTTTTTAATATCACTCAACCTAATGTTCCTGACAATATTAACATCGACCAAGTTGTTTATGACTTTAGTACAAATATTGCATTTATTTTAAAAAATCATTGTGCTGTTAAAAATCCAATTGAAGTAGCAAATAAATTGGTTGCTAAAATGTCAAATTCAAATATCTACCAAAAAATAGACATTGCTGTACCTGGATTTATCAATATTGTTTTAAGCAATCAATTATTTTTATCAACAATACAAAACATTAACTTAAATCCTGCAAAATATGGAGCTGACTTTATTAATAAAGAACATGTTAATGTTGAATTTGTTTCAGCTAACCCAACGGGATTTTTACATGTTGGTCATGCTAGAGGTGCTGCTTATGGAGATTCTTTAATTAGAATTTTAAGACATGCTGGTTACGATGTTGAAGCCGAATATTATGTAAATGATGCAGGTAATCAAATTAATGTACTTACAAATTCAGTTTATGTAAGATATCAAAACTTATTTGGTATTGATGCACAATTACCTGAAGATTGCTATAGAGGTCAAGATATAGTTTGATGTGCTACAAAAATTAAAGAAAAATATGGTGATTATTTCTTAAATGCTGATGAAGCTAAATTAAGTGAATTATCAACTGTAGCCAAAGATATTATGCTTGATAAAATCAGAGAAGATCTTGGTAGATTAAATGTTTCATTTGATACATTTGCTTCTGAAAAAGAAATTAAAGAAGATGGTTTAATTGAACCAGTTCTTAAAAAATTAAGCAAATACACATACACAGAAGATGGTGCATTATTCTTAAAAACCAAAGAATTTGGCGATGATAAGGACCGTGTGCTTATCAAAGCTGATGGAAATTACACTTATTTCTTACCTGATATTGCTTATCACGAACTTAAGTTCCAAAAGTCACCTAAACTTATTAATATCTGAGGAGCAGACCATTCAGGATACATTCAAAGAATGAAAATTGCAATGCAATGTTTAGGTTACAATCCAGACAATTTAGATATATTAACTATTCAATTAGTAAGATTAATCAAAGATGGAGAAGAATTTAAAATGTCTAAAAGAGCTGGTACAGCAGTTACTTTACAAGATCTTTTAGATTACTCTTCAGCTGATGCAGTTAGATTTATGATGCTCACTAGGGAAATCAATAATAAATTTGATTTTGATATTGATGCAGCTAACTCAACTGATGTTAATAACCCTGTATTTATAGTTCAATACGCTCACTCAAGAGCTGTATCGTTATTAAATAGATTAAAACAAGAAGAAGTTAATAATCAAATTAACTTTACAAACAAAGCTAAAAAACTTATTATTGAATTAGACTCATTCCCTGAATTAATTAAAACAATTGTGTCAACTTCAAAAGTAAACTTATTAACACAATACTTAATTAATTTAGCTAAATCATTTAACAGTTTTTATGCTGAAACTAAATTATTAGGTCACGAAGATGAAGCAACATATGCTCACCTTATCAAATCAGTTCAAGCAATTTTAGCTCTTGGACTTAACTTAATTGGTGTTTCTGCACCTTTATCAATGTAATTAAAGGAGAATTTATTATGTACAAAACAATGTTAGAAATCGCATACGAATTAGTATCATCACGTCCAACAGACGAATTTGCATTCATGGAAATCTTTGACAATGTTGAAGACGAGTTAAGATATGACTGAGAAGACAGATTCGTTACAATGAACACACCATATGAAAAAGTTAGAGAAAGAAAAATTGGTGAGTTATACCGTTTATTAACAGTTGATAAAAGATTCAATAGACTTGCAAACGGAAACTGAGAATTAAGAAATATCTAATAAGTAGGTTTTTATGTCATTAGTTAATGCAAAAGATATGCTCAAGAGAGCTAAAAAAGGTAAGTACGCAGTTCCTCATTTTAATATTAATAACTTAGAATGAACAAAAGCAATTCTTATAACATGTCAAGAAATGAATTCACCTGTTATTTTAGGAGTTTCTGAAGGAGCACTTAAATATATAGGTGGATATGAAACTGTAACAAGTTTAGTTTCAGGTCTTATTAAGGACTTAAAAATTTCAATTCCTGTAGCTCTTCATTTAGATCACGGTTCATTTGATGCTTGTGTTAAAGCTATTGAGTCGGATGGTTTCACTTCAATTATGTTCGATGGTTCACACCTCCCATTTGCTGAAAATAAAGAATTAACTCAAAAACTTGTTTACTTTGCTCAAAGCAAAAATATGACTGTTGAAGCTGAGGTTGGTTCAATCGGTGGTGAAGAAGATGGTGTTATTGGAAACGGTGAAATTGCAGATATTGAAGAAGCTAAACAATTAGCTGCTGAAAAAATCACAGTTCTAGCAGCAGGAATCGGAAACATCCACGGTAAATATCCAAAAAACTGACAAGGTCTTAATTTTGAAGTTCTTGAAAAATTATCAAGTGAAACTGGTTTAGGAATTGTTCTTCACGGTGGTAGCGAAATTCCACTTGACCAAATCCAAAAAGCAATAAGTTTAGGTGTTACAAAAATTAACATCAACACTGATTTACAATTAGCAAACCACGCTGCAATTAGAGAATTTATTATTAGCAACAAAGATCTTGAAGATAAAAATTATGATCCTAGAAAACTTTACAAACCTGGTTATGAAGCTATGTGTAAGGTAATTAAACAAAAAATATTAGAGTTCGGATCAAATGATAAAGCTTAGCATCATCTTGATGCTTTTTTTATACACATTATTTCTAAATAGGAATAAAATTATATTTATATACAAATAGAAAAGAGACAAGATGAAATTTAAAAAATTATCTTTATTCAGTTCACTTGCAATTTTACCAGTTGCTACTACATTATCTATTTCATGTGGTAATAAAAACGATGTTCCAAAAGAACCATCAAATCCTATTAATAATGCAAATAGTGAACTTATCCAAAAACTAGAAACAGTTAAAACTAATTATTCAACTGACAATAATTTGGTCGAATTAGTTGACGGCTACAAAAATAAAATAAACTCAAACAGTACTAATCAAGATTTATTAACTCAAGCAGGAAATGTTGTAAAAGTTTTTGATAGTGCTAATGAAATGACTGCTGAAATTAGACACCAATGATTTTTAGGTTCAAAAACATATAACAATTTAACTGAAACATCAAGATTTTTAAGACAAACTTATGCAAATGAGCAAAACTTAATTGAATCACTTAATAAAATTGATGCGAATTTAGAAATTTATAAAAGTAAATTATTTTTAGCTTTTGCTAGTCAGCAAGAGATGGATTACTTATCATCATTAAATTTACAAACAAGTTTAGGTTTTAGCACAACAATTAAAAAATCATTACCACAAAACTATGCTGTTGTTGATATGACAGGAATTGTTGATGGTGACACATTATATGGTCCATATATGAATTTAGTTAGTGGTATTCAACCAGGAACTCAATCAACTAATCGTAATGGTAGAAGTCTAGGATTAAGATCTAGAGGAATCGATACTCCTGAAACAGATAAAGGTTCAAATTCAGATGAATTAGCTTCAAAAGAAAATTATTGGGCTCAAATTTCTAAAAAATACTACGTAGAACAAGTTCAATCACATGGTTTCTTCTTCTACTTTAATAAGTTCAAAGAAGATAAATATGGAAGATGAGTTGTATCATTATATCCAGATGAAAGAAAAAATCCTGATTTAGAGTTTGGGAACCAGCTTATTAGAGCAGGTTTAGCTAGAGTTGCTTACATTACATTAGACTCTTCAGATAAAGATTTCTACGCAAAAACTGAAGAAGAACAAACAATGTATCACACAATTAAGAATTCTCAAAATTATGCAAAAGAAAATAGATTAGGTTTCTGAATTGACCCAATCGAAGATGTATTTTATAAGAACCCTAGAAAGAACTGATAATTTGATCAAGCGAATGCTTGATTTTTTTATCTAGTTTGATTAGCTTAAATTATGCATATTAGATATGCATATATCAGTTAGTAAAAATAGACATTTTTTTACTTTTATCATATTGTACAAGCTTTAAAAGTAAAAATGAACTTGTACAAATATAACAATCTATTTTTCTGAAAAATCTATATAATATTTTAATAAATATGTAATATTTATTAAAATTTACATTCACACATGGAGGTATAGATGTCTGAAGTTAAAAAAGAGCATAACTATGACGCAAGTAATATTCAGTTTTTAGAAGGATTAGAACACGTTAGAAAAAGACCTGGTATGTACATTGGGTCAACATCTAAATCAGGTTTACACCACTTAATTTGAGAGATTGTAGATAACTCTGTCGATGAAGCTATGGCTGGTTTTGCCAATAGAATTGATATTATCATTACACAAGATAACTCAATTATTGTTGAAGATAATGGTCGTGGAATTCCTGTCGATACACACGCAAGATTTGGAATTAGTGCACTTGAAGTTGTTTTAACAAAACTTAATGCTGGTGGTAAATTCGAATCTAATGCATATAAAGTTTCTGGTGGACTTCACGGGGTTGGAGCTAGTGTTGTTAATGCTTTATCAGACTCATTTAAAGCTTGAGTTAAAAGAAACGGGAACTTATACTATGCAGAGTTTGCTAATGGTGGAAAAACTATTAAGTCAACAGAAGTTATTGAAAAACTTGCTAACCCAAATGAAACAGGAACAAAAATTCAATTCCATCCTGACTATTCAGTTATGGAAGAATTGCCATTTGATAAAGAAATTATTTTAGACCACGCGAAGCAAATTGCACACCTTAACAAAGGTTTATATGTTTCAGTATCTGACTACAGAGATAACACACACTATGAATTCTTATATGAAAATGGAATTATTGACTACGTACACGAATTAAGCGACGGTTACAAACCAGTTACACCTGTTATTTATGCAGATGGAGAATTTGCTGTTAAAAATAATAAAGATGAGGATGTTGTTATTGGTGTTGAAGTTGGTATGCAATACTTATCTGATTTATATCGTGGAAACATTATTTCATATACAAACAACATTTCAACACATGAAGGTGGTTCTCACGTTTCTGGTTTCTATGATGCTTTAATGCGTTTAATTAATAACTACGCAATCGAAAAAGGTGTTATTAAATCTGAAAGTGACAAATTTACTCGTGACGATTTAATTGAAGGTGTTACAGCAGTTATCTCAATCAAACACCCTGATCCAGAATTTGAAGGACAAACAAAAGGGAAATTAGGTTCAAAAGATGCTCGTCAAGCTGTTAACAGAGTGTTTAGTCCAATTTTAGAAAGATTCTTAAACGAAAACCCTGCTGATGCTAAGAAAATTATTGAAATTGCATCTATGGCTAAAAAAGGGCGTTTAGCTTCTAATGCAGCTAGAGAAAATGCAAGAAGAAAAAATGTTTTCGAATCAGGTGGATTACCAGGTAAATTAGCTGACTGTACATCTAAAAATCCTGAAATTTCTGAATTATATATTGTCGAAGGGAACTCAGCTGGTGGTTCAGCTAAAATGGGTAGAGATAGAAAAACTCAAGCTATCTTACCATTAAGAGGGAAAATTATTAACGTTGAAAAATCTCGTCAAGAAAAAGTTCTTTCTTCAGAAGAAATTTCATCATTAATGACAGCTATTGGTACAGGCTGAGGAGAAACATTCAACATCAACAAATTAAGATACCATAAGATCGTTATTATGACCGACGCCGACGTCGATGGTGCTCACATTAGAACTTTATTATTAACATTCTTCTACAGATACTTTAGACCTTTAATCGAGTATGGATTTATTTACATAGCTCAACCTCCTTTATACAAAATTCAACAAAATAAATTTGTTGAATACGCTTTCAACGATAATCAAAAAGATGAAATAATCGCAACATTAAACCCAAGTCAAAAAATTACAATTCAACGTTACAAAGGGCTTGGAGAAATGGATCCTGAACAACTATGAGAAACAACTATGGATCCTGAACGTAGAAAAATGCTTCAAGTGCAAATTGAAGACATTTACAAATCAGATTCAATTTTTGAAACCTTAATGGGTGAAAGAGTTGAACCGAGAAGAGAATTCATTCAAAAGAATGCAAAATACGTAAAAAATATTGATTTATAATGTAAAAAATGCACATCCAAAAATGAACTGGATGTGCTTTTTCTTCACTAAAATTTAGGCTTAGATTTAAAACTTTATTGCAACTAATTTTTAACAAAAATTACAAAATCCTAAAATTACATTAACGGAATATATAAAATTTTTTGAACCTCAAAAATAAGGAAAAACTTTTATCACTTACACACTATTCTAAAAGTCAAAAATTATTTTAAAAAAATATTTTTATGCTCATAATTTTATTTACTAAAAAGGAATATGATATAAGTGCGACAATATATTGTCGCAACAAAAGGAAAATTCTTTTATATATCAAAAAAATATTCTATTATTTTAAAATTTAATTTATTCAGTCACAAAATAGACAGACATTTATTAATATCATTTATTATTAATTATTAAAATTATTAGGTTTTTTATACAAGTTTATTATTATCAATAAAGATATTCACTATATTTTTGTTATATATTATATTTAGTTGTTTTAACTTTTTATTTTTATCATTATTTTATAGAGTAAATTTTGCATTTACACTTCTTTAAAATAAAGAAATTTTAATCATATTTATTCGAGTAATTTTGTAAATTTAAACACACAGTTTGTCATATATAAATTTTAAATTTTCAAAATATTAACTATCTTTATTAATTAGTAGATATTAATATTCTTTGGTAATTCCATAGATTGCTCCTTTATTAAAATTTATTTTTTCAATTAAATAATTTGGTTCAAGAGTCGTCGCTTGAACCAATTAGAAAATATACATATAATATCCTATTAGCACATCCAATTTAATGGTAGTTGGATGTGTTTTTTGTACAAAAAAAGATGCAAAAAGCATCTACATTTTGTTCATTTTTTCCTCAATTTTAAGCAAATTATGAATTGCTTTATTAACTGCATCAGTTGCAGCTTGTCTACTTGTAGCCATGACTTCAGCAACTTCTGCATATGATAAATCTTGTTCATAATATAACTTAAAAACTTGCTGTTGATTTTGAGTTAATAAATTACCATATTTATCAAATAACTCTGTGTATTTAATTACGTTTTCTAATGACTTATTGTTCATTATCGATTAATGCTTTTGTCATTTGATAAATAAATAATTCAAGATCAAATTCTTGTAAGTCATCTAGTTTTTCACCTAAACCAACATATTTAACATCAAGGTCATATTCATCTTTAATTGATAAAACAATTCCACCTTTTGATGTTCCATCCATTTTGGTAAGAATAATCCCAGTTAAGTTAGCAATTTCTTTGAAGTTTCTTGCTTGAGATAATCCATTTTGACCTGTAGTTGCATCAAGAACTAATAATGATTCATGTGGTGCTGAAGGTTCAAATTTTCTAATAACACCAATCATTTTTTCAAGCTCTTTCATAAGGTTAACTTTATTTTGCAATCTACCGGCAGTGTCGATGATTAATAAATCATAATTTTCTTCTTTAGCTTTAGAAACAGCTTGATAAACAACACTAGAAGGATCAGCCCCTTCGTGAGCAGGTTTAACAATTTCTGCACCAATTCTTTGTGCTCAAACACCTAATTGATCAACAGCACCGGCCCTGAAAGTATCAGCAGCAGCAATTAAAACTTTTTTGCCTTCTTTAACATATTTGTTTGCTATTTTAGCAATAGAAGTTGTTTTACCTGATCCATTAACACCAACAAAAACAAAAACATTTAATCTACCAACTTCATAGTTTAGATTTGTGTTAACAACTGAGTTGTTTGTGTAAATTGTAAACATTTGATCAGCAACAATTTCTCCAATCATTTTTGGATCGTCAATGTTGTTTAATCTAATTTCTTGTTTAATTCTTTCTACCATAACATCAACTAATGAAGCATTAATATCAGACATAATCAATAGCTCTTCAAACTCATCAAAAAAGTCTTCATCAAGTTTTACGTGTCTATTTTGTAGCTCTAAAAGTTTTTTTCCAAATGATGCAGAAGAATTTAAACCTTGTTCATATTTTTTAAATTTCTCACTTGTGATTATTTTCTTATGCTCTTTTTTGTCTAATTCTTCTTGAACTTGTTCAACATCTTTAGGTTTTCTATTGAAAACCTTATTTACTAAATTTTTAAAAAATCCCATATCTATATTTTACTTTATAAATCAAAATATCACATCAGCTAAATAAAACAAAAACCATAGTGTGCAAGTCGTAAAAATAAAAATATATTTGTGCTTTATATTGAGTATAGGTATTTAAATATAGTAAAATAATTTTATGAGTAGTTTAGTAATGGTAGCTATGCAAGTAATATTTACTTTAATCATTTATTACTGTGCATATAGATTAATCAATTACCTTAAATTAATTAAGGGTAGATTCGCATACAAAGATATGCAAATGAAATCAATTTATTCAGCATTAGCTGGATTTGGTTTCTTTGCAATTAGCTTAATTTTATTTGTTTTAAATGCTACAGAAGTAATTAAATTAATTGGTTCACAAGTTAATGAAAAAACAAAAACAACCGAAACAGTAACACTTTCATTCAGTGCAATTTCAGTTTCATCAATAGTATTCTATTTATCTTGTGTTATGCTCGCAGTTTTAATTTCATTTATGATTATTGTGATTGTATTTGTTCAAAAATCAAGAATTCAAATTTCTAAGAAAGAATTTGATGAATTTGATATCGAAAAATATGACATTAACATTCTTGGTTCATTCACAAGAGCAAACAAATATTCAAGAAACATACCTGTAACATTCAAGGATCAAGTTGGGAATATGTTGTTTTTTAAGAAATTTGGAACAAAAATGTTTTTAAGCAAAATTGTAGATCAATCAATTTTCTTTATTTCACAATCACCATATGTTAATAAAGTTTATGAACAAAATGAAGTGACTTTTACAGAAGATACATTGTTAGCCTCACATTTTAGCAACAACAAAGAATATATCCTTTTTGTGCTTAAATCAGCACAAAAAGAAGTGTCAGTTATTAACAAAATTGATGAAAAATTATTTGAGGAAATAGTACTTAAAAAGTTTGCATAAAGAGCTTAAATGCTCTTTTTTTGTAATAAATTAATATAATTAATTTATTATGCTAAAATAAAAAGGAATTTAAAGAGGTACGTAAAAATGAGTGTTGATAGAGAAACTAAATTATTTAAAAGAATGAAAATTCTTGCAATAAATGATGATGAAGAATTGAAAAAAGAATACGAATGGTTGTATAAAACATTTTCAAACACTTCTGTTTTCATCCCGAAATACATCAACACCATTTCAAACACTAAAACAATACCTAAATCAGATTTGTATAAACCTCATGAACAAATCTTAAAAATCAAAGAGCAATTAAATAAGCTTGAATTAAATCTTGAAATCAATTCAATTGACTTCATGGATGATTATGTAATTTTCGATAATAATCTACCTGAATTAAAATATGTCCTAAATTCTCTTTATCCAGAGAACAATAAACAGGCAGATACAAAAAGTACAAAAATCAATAAAAATAAAATAAAACTTTAAAGAGGTAAATATGAGAAAAGTTAATATAGCTATTGATGGTCCGAACGGTGTTGGTAAATCAACTGTTTCAAAAAATCTTGCTCAAAGATTACATTACACTTTTATTAACAGTGGTTCAGTTTATAGAGCGATCACATTAAATGCTCTTGAACACAATATTTTAACAACTGATACAGCAGGTGTAATTAAATCTCTTGAAACAATCAACATTGAGTTATTGCCTAACGATATAACTTTATTAGATGGAAATGATATCTCACTCAAAATTAGAGCTGACTATATTTCAAAAGTTACTCCTACTGTGGCTAAAATACCTGAAGTTAGAGCATTTGTTGTTAAATTTATTCAACATATGACTTTAAGACATAAGGGTTATATCATTGATGGAAGAGACACAACTTTCAGAATTCTACCTCATGCTGAAGTTAAAATTTTCTTATGAGCTACACCAGAAGTGAGAGCGCAAAGAAGATATGAACAAAACAAAATATTAGGTTACAACACAAACTACCAAGAGGTTTTAAAAGAAGTTGAATTGCGTGATCAACAAGATATCTATAGAGAAGTTGATCCATTACACAAAACAGAAGATGCTATTTATATTGATTGTACTGAACTAACAACTGAAGAAGTTGAAAACAAAATTATTGATATTGTTAACCAAAAATTAAAAGCAAAGAAGGAACAAAATGCGTAATACAGTTGCAATTGTAGGAAAACCAAATGTAGGGAAAAGTACTTTTTTCAATAAGCTTGTAGGAAGAAAAGTTTCTATTGTGCACGATGAACCTGGTGTCACACGTGACAGACTTTACGAACGTATTGTTTGAACTGGTCACGAAATTAAAATCATTGACACTGGTGGAATTGAAATTGAAAACAGACCATTCCAAGAACAAATTCAAATCCAAGCTAAAATCGCTATTGAAGAAGCTGATGCAATCATCTTCTTATTTGATGGAACTAGTGAAATTACAAATGATGACTTATTCATTATGAACATTTTACGTAGATCTAAAAAACCAATCATTGCTGTAGCTAACAAACTTGAAGACACTCAACAATTCGATTACTCTTGATATAGTTTAGGAGTTGATCACATTTATCCAATTTCAGCTCTTCACGGAGAAGGAATCGGGGATGTTTTAACTAAATGTATTGAAGTTTTAGATTATTCAGACCCTGAAGAAATCGATGCATTTAATTTAGCTATTATCGGAAAACCTAACGCAGGTAAATCTTCACTTTTAAACAATTTAGCTAAAGAGGAACGTTCAATTGTTTCAGATATTGCCGGTACAACTCGTGATTCAGTTACATCATTAATTGATATTGATGGAAAAACATACAATGTTATTGATACTGCTGGTATAACTAAGAAGTCAAAATTAGTTGAATCAGTTGATCACTATGCACTTATGCGTGCTATGAACTCACTTTCAGAAGCTGATTTATCACTTATCGTTATTGATGCTTCACAAGAAGAAGTTTCACACTTTGATTCAAGAATTATCGGTTATGCATTAGATAATGAAAAACCAGTTATCATTGTAATCAACAAGTGAGACTTAATCGAAAAAGAAACAAATACAATGACTGAATATGAAAAAAGACTTAGAAACAAATTCCACTTTGTTCCATGAGTTCCATTTGTATTTATTTCAGCTAAATACAATCAAAGATTAAACAAACTTTATGACACAATTAACTTAGTTAGAACAAACTTAGAACGTCAAATCAAACCATCATTATTATCAAACTTGATCTTAGAAACTCAAATTATTCAACCTGCTATTCCATTCAATGGTGGTAGATTAAATATCTACTTTGCAAGACAAGAAAAAGCAAAAATTCCTACATTCACTTTCTTTGTTAACAATAAAAAATACTTGCACTTCTCATACCAAAGATTCCTTGAAAATCAATTGCGTCAAACATTTGATTTTAGAGGTTGCCCTATTAAAATGAACTTCAAAAACAAGAAAGATGCTATTGAATAGTTAAATCTTGTTAAACTATGCATATGATTTCGATCATATGCATTTTTTACACATTTTGTGAAAAAATAGAATATTTTTAACTTTTTTCTTTGCTTTTTTTGAATAGCAATTAGAAGATTGAATGCTAATTTAGTTTTATTAGTCCTTAAATCTTCTCTTATAAGTTATTTCAGTAATTTTGTTTTGAAATCACTGACTTAAAAGTATTATTTTTACTTGCAACAAGTAAAAATAGATATTAAATTTTAATATCTTGAAAGGAAATTTAAGAAATGCGAAAGCATTATTTTTTATCAGTGCCTATATTGGTATTATGAATTTTAATTAGATTTTTAATTATTACTCTAATTTTATCACTACTCTTGTCAGCTAATGGAGGATATGCTGCTGGTGTGAGCCCTGTTGTGATTCTTGTTTTACTTTTAATTAGTGGAATTAGTATAGCTTATTTGTTATGCAAATCATTGGTACAATTAGAATTTGAAATACCAACATAACTGTCGTAATTTTATACATAGTAGGATTTTTCTTCTCGATTTGTACAATTGTTGTAGTATCAATAGCTATTCATAAAAAACTATTCTAGTAATTATTAGATAAGATGAATTTAATGGATGATCAAATGACAGTCATCCATTTTTTATCGACACATAAAACTCTCTTAACAACATGAAAAATAAACTTAAAATAAAAAAGATAGCTTAACGCTATCTTTGAATAAATTAATTAACCTTCTTAATATCTTTTCATAAATAAGGAAATCTTTTTGGTGTATTTTCTAATTTCTTAATTGAGACAATGTAATTTTCTCTATCAATATTCTCATCAATGAAAGGCCTTATTGAACATTGAACTTTAACATCTTTTAAAATGCTCTTTGCATCATTAAGTTCTTCATTAGCTTTTTTACCTTTTAATAAAGATAATGAACCATTAACTTTAACTAAGTGTAAAGCAGCCATACTTAAAGCTTTTACAGTCGCTACAGCTCTTGCTGTAACAACATCGAATTGATTAGTTTCCTTTACATCTTCAGCTCTATATTTGTAAACAGTTACATAATCTGATAAGTTTAACTTCTCAATAACTTCGTTTAAGAAGTTAACTCTTTTTAAAAGTGGTTCATATATAACCACTTTGTTTTTAGGCTTTGTTAACACATATGGAATTGATGGGAAACCTGCTCCAGCTCCAATGTCTAAAATAGTTCCACTTTGTAAGTCTTTAGTGATTTCAATCATAAATACTAAAGATTCGTAAATACCTTCATTTCAAAGTCTTTCATCTGAAAAACCAGTTAAATTCATAACTTTGTTTTTCTCTTCAATTAGATTAACATAAGCTTCAAATAAACTAAAATCTCAGTTATTTTCAATGCATAATTCTCTAACAAGTTCTTTACTTCTCATAATTGTAATTATTTATTTGTTCCTTTATTTCTGCATATACATTTGTAATGCTTCCACCATTTAGAGATGCATTAATCACTTTTCCTATAAATTCACCTAATGAAACAATTTGTAATTTTGAGTATTTTTCTAGTAATTCATTGTTATCAATACTGTCTGTAACAATAACTTTTTCAATGTTAGGGTCATTTTCGAAAATATCAAACCCTTTTGAAAACACACCGTGTGTTGCAACAACAATAATTTTATTAGCACCATTATCTTTTAATGTTTGTGCCGCTTTTTTAATTGTTCCACCTGTATCAATAATATCGTCCACAATAACTGCATTTTGACCTTTGATATCACCAATAATACCCATTACTTCAGTTTGATTATCAGCATTTCTTCTCTTGTCGATAATTGTAATTTTAATTGTGTTTGCTATTAATTCAGCAAGTTTTCTAGCTCTTACAGTTCCACCGTGGTCTGGAGATACAACTGTGAATGATGTATTAAGTTTTCTTAATGCTAATGCAAGTGGATATTGTGCTCTTAAATCATCGACAGGAATATCAAAGAACCCTTGAATTGAAGGGTTATGTAAGTCAACACAAATCATTCTAGTAGCACCTGCTACTTGAAGTAAATTAGCAACTAATTTAGCTCCAATCGGTTGTCTTCCTGATGCTTTTCTATCTTGACGAGCATAGCCATAGTAACTTAAGCATACATTAATTGAACCTGCGCTTGCCCTTTTAAGTGAGTCAATAAATAACAATAATTCCATTAAATTATCATTTACAGGTTTTGACGTTGAAGCAATGATGTAAACATCTTTGTTTCTAACAGTTTCTTCAGCTACTCACATGGATTCACCATCAGTATAAACTGTTCTTGTCGCTTTTGAAAGTGGTATATTAACAAGTTCAGAAATCTTTTTAGCTAATTTTTCTGAATTATGCATACCAAAAATAACTGTTTGATCTTTATTCATTTTTCCTCATTTATATTTTACCCTTTTTGTTGCTTTATTATTTAAATAAAAATATTAAAAAAATACTTTGTTTTATTTTTTCTGTGTTATAATATTCAAGCAAAAAGAAATGCCCAGGTGGTGGAATGGTAGACACAAGGGACTTAAAATCCCTCGGTAGCAATACCGTGCTGGTTCAAGTCCAGTCCTGGGCACCAAAAAATGTGCGTCCTTAGCTCAGCAGGTAGAGCAAATGGCTTTTAACCATTGGGTCAGAGGTTCGAATCCTCTAGGACGTACCATTTCAAGAAATTGACCGAGGAACCTTGAAAGGTTCTTTTTTTATTCCTTTTTTTACTTTTACAGTAGTGAGCTAGCCAGATAAGTAAAAAAAACAATTTCTTTAATTTATAAAAAAGAGCAAGAAAAAAACCAACTATTTCTAGTTGGTAAAATAAGGTCATCTTTATGAAATGGTGCGAACGAATGGACTTGAACCATCGACCTCACGATTATCAGTCGTGTGCTCTAACCAGCTGAGCTACGCTCGCATAAATGTACTTCTATTATAGCATAAAACTATAAAAACAGAAGTACAAAATATTATTAATTTTATTAACGTTTTGAGAATTGTCTTGCACGACGTGCTGCACGTAAACCTGGTTTTTTACGTTCTTTAGCACGAGCATCTCTTGTAAGCATTCCAGC
The DNA here is from genome assembly GCF_034863345.1 of Mycoplasma sp. 1232. NCBI lineage: Bacteria > Bacillati > Mycoplasmatota > Mollicutes > Mycoplasmatales > Mycoplasmataceae > Mycoplasma > Mycoplasma sp. 1232. The sequence goes on along the minus strand of NZ_JAYFFB010000005.1, from coordinate 56,493 downwards.
TACTTTTAAAGCTGAACGATATTCAGGGTTAGCTTCTAATAAAGCACGTGCAATACCTAATCTAATAGCACCTGCTTGACCACTAAGACCACCACCACTTACGTTTACACTAACATCAAATGTTCCAAATGTATCTGTTAAAACAAAAGGTTGGTTAGCATCTTTTAAGTAAATGTCAGATGTTAAGTATTCTCTAGCTTCACGGTTGTTAATAACAAATTTACCTTTACCTGGTGTTAATCTAACACGAGCAACTGAAGATTTTCTTCTTCCTAATCCACGGTACATAACTGTTTCTTTAGCCATAATTATTTAACCTCTAATCTTTCTGGTTGTTGAGCTTCGTGTTTGTGGTTTGGTCCAGCATACACAAATAAACTACGACGTTGTTTGTTTCCTAATTTTGTGTGAGGAATCATTCCACTTACTGCTTTTTCAATTAAAGCTGTAGGTCTTTTAACTCTTAATTTTGCTGCTGTAATGCTTTTTAATCCACCTGGGTATCCTGAGTGTGAGTAGTAAATTTTGTTTTCTTCTTTTTTAGCTGTTAAAACTACTTTTTCTGCATTTACGATGATAACAAAGTCACCCATATCTGCGTTAGGTGTAAATGTAGGTTTGTTTTTCCCTCTTAAAATTGATGCAACTTGAGCAGCTAAACGCCCTAATACTTGTCCTTCAGCATCAATAACATATCATTTTTTGTTAGCTTGTTGAGTATTAACTATTGTTGTTTGTCTCACGCTATCCTCCTATATACGTTAATAATAAAAAATTTATCTCGGTTTATAAATTTATAAATTGCTTATTTATTATACCACATAAGTTTTTTTATACTCATTTTTTTACATATGGTTTATTATGTTTTTTAGACCTATAGTCTAGGTATTTTATATATTTTCTTAATTAATTTTATTAATCAATTTTCATTTGCGATAACATGAAAATTGCTGCTGTTTCTGCTCTTAAAATTCTTGAACCTAATGAAACAACTTTTACATTATTTTTTGCAGCTAAATTGATTTCTTCATCTGAAAAACCACCTTCAGGTCCAACTAAGAAAATAACATCACTATCAATTGGTTGTGGTAAATTTGATGAAATATCAATTTTTTCATGCGCTATATATTTATTTTGAATTGGCAGATTTAACACTTGTTTTAATGTCATTAATTCAGTTAAAACTGGAATTTTATTTCTGAATGATTGCTCAGCTGCATTTTGCAAAATAGTTTTAAATCTTTCATATTTTGAGCTAAATTTATTAAATTTAAGTAAGTCGTGATTTGTGTATTGAGTTTTTAGTGGAATTATTTTTGTAACTCCAAGTTCTGTAGCTTTTTGTAGCGCTCATTCAAAACGATCCAACTTAATTACAGCCATTGCAAGAACAACTTCGTATTTATGTTCGTGATTTTGTTCTATTTTTTTAATTATTTTCGCTGCATTATTATCTAATACACATTCATAAAATTCTTCATTATAAACACAAATAAAAGGTTTTGTGTCTATTCTGATAACTTGAAGATGTTTTAATGTTTCTTTTGATAAAACAAAAGAGTCATTGTTTTTCTCTGTTACAAAAAATCTATTCATAATTAGTTATCTTGCATAATTTCTTCATATTCTTCAAGAGAACCTCTGAATAAGAAGCTCTTTGTAGGTGATTGAAGTTCTAAAATAACATCGGCACACTGGTTAACAAATGCTCTGTTATATGTTGTGAAAATTGCTCCACCCTTGAAGTTTTTAACACCTTCAATAACTGAGTCAATACTTTCAGCATCTAAGTGATCTAATGGTTGGTCTAAGATGATAAAGTTAGATTCGAGAAGCATCATTCTTGAGAACATTAATCTAGCTTTTTCTCCCCCACTAGTTACTTTAACTTTTTTGAATACTGAATCATTGCTAAATAACATACGACCTAAGAACCCACGCATTCTAGCATCATCATTTTCTCTGTTTTCTTTTTCTTTATTTTCAAGTGGTCACTTAGAAATTCATTCAAGAATGTTTTCATCTGTATCAAAGTATTTACTATTTTCATTAGGGAAGTATGAAGGTGTAATTGTTTGCCCTCATTCAACTGATCCTGAAGTTGGTTTGTTAATGCCAAGTAAACATTCTAATAATTTTGTTTTAGCAATGTCATCTTCTCCAACAATAACCATTTTTTCACCTGGTTTCAGTGAGAATGATACGTTTTCAAATAAAGTTTCACCTTTATCATTTTTGTATGTTAAACCTTCAACATTTAAAATTTGTTTACCGTGATCACGGTTCATTTCTCAACGAACGAATGGATATTTTCTATTTGAAGGTTTAATTTCATCAAGTGAAATTTTTTCAAGAGCTTTTTTACGTGATGTAGCTTGTCTTGATTTAGATGCATTAGCACTGAAACGTGCGATGAATTCTTTAAGTTTTTCGATTTGTGCTTCTTTTTTAAGATTTGATTGCTTCATCATTTCTCTAGCTAACTCTGAACTTTGTTTTCAGAATGAATAGTTACCTGTGTAAATTTTTGCTTCATTGTAATCAATGTCAACAATATGTGTACAGATAGCATCTAAGAAGTCACTGTCGTGGCTAACTACAATAACGACGTTAGGGTAGTCGATCAAGAAGTTTTCAAGTCATCTAATACTTCTAAGGTCTAAGTGGTTAGTTGGTTCATCCATAATTAAAATATCAGGATTTCCAAATAATGCTTTAGCTAAAAGAACCTTTATTTTTTGATTAGCTGTAAGCTCTCTCATTGGAGCTTCTCATTTTTCTTTAGGTATATGTAAGTTACTTAAAAGTTCTTGCGCATCATTTTCTGCTGTTCATCCACCTAACATACCATATTTTTCTTCTAAATCAGCTGCTCTTTCATAATCTTTATCAGTTGCATCAGGGTTCATATAAATTGCATCTTTCTCTTCTTTGATTTTGTATAAATCAGTGTTCCCCATAATTACAACTTCAGTAACATTGTAATCATCATATGCATTATGATCCTGACTTAAGACAGAAATACGTTTGTTTTTCTCGATAACAATATTTCCACCTGATGGTTCAATGTCACCTGCAACTATTTTTAAAAATGTTGACTTACCAGCACCATTAGCACCGATAATTCCATAAGTGTTACCTTCTGTAAATTTTAAGTTTACGTTTTCAAATAATTTTTTATCACTAAAAATCTTGCTTAAATTTTGAACTTCAATCATATTTAGCTCCTTTTTTTTAATTAACAATATATAAATTAATGATTTATATATTTTATATTATTTTGAATAAAAAAACCTTCAAATTGAAGGCAGTACACATCTAAGTTTTCACTTCGATGTCGGCTCCTAAAAATAATACCATAAAAATAAAAATCACATAGCAAATTTGCTATGTGAAAGATAAATTATTTTTTGAATTCTGTAATAACTTCTTCGCTGTATTCTCTGAATTTGTTTGCAACTGGATGTAATGTGTAATAGTTTTGAACAATAACTTCTTCAACTACTTGTTCTGTAACTTCTCTAACTGCTACTTCTACTCTTTCTTCAACTTGTTCACAGTTACATTCACCTTCACAGCATGTTTGTTTTTCTTCTTCACATCCACATTCTTCTTTAGCTAATGCTGATGAGCTGTAAACAACTTCTGCTTCTCTTTTAACCATATTAGCGTTTCTGTTTGCTAAGCAGTGTCCACCACAACTGTGTCCACCAACAGGTTCGATAATATTTTCTTCACGTGTTAAGTCTGATTCAACATAAACGTATTCTTCTTTAGGTTCTTCTTTTACTTCTGAATATACAACTGTTTCTTTTTCTTCAACTGGTTGTTCATCTTCGACTACAGTTTCTTCTACTAATACATCATCATTTTTAACTTCTTCAACAATTGTCATTTGTTCAACGTGGTATTTTCCACCTAAACAAGGACATGATAAACAAACACATTGAATTCTTGGTGATTTACATACTTTACAATTTCCATCTAATTTAACTTCTAATTCTACTTGTGCCATAAGGATCTCCTTTTATTTTCAAACTATTTAGATTTAATAAATTTATGATTTTGAACAATTTTTATTTATGTTTTACATAAACATTGATATTTAGCCTTGGTCTTTGTGGTTGTCTTCTTTTTGGTGCAAGAGCTACTGAACGACTAATTTTATGTTCATTATCTTTAATATAAGCAATATTACTACAATTATAAAGTTTATTATCAAGATTTATAGCAATATTTTTATTAGTTTTATTACTTTGTTTTTTAACTTTTTTTGGTTTTTCATCTAATCTAACTACTTCTTGATTTTGTAGTTGATTTTCAACCGGAACTTCAATTGGTCCATTAGCTGCTTGAGCTAATTTTTCTTGCTCAGCTTTCTTTTGTTGCTCTAGGTCTTCCATTCTTTTCTTAATTAACTCGTAAGTTTCAACAACAACTCTTTCTTGCTCTTCAATTGATTTGTATGGATCAATTCTGAATGATGAAAGAATTTGTTGGAATATCGGGTCAGCTTTCATTTGTTTTGTGAATAATGTCTTCATTCCAATTCTGTCTGAGAAGACTTTTAAAAGCACTCCATAAGCAATATCATCAATCATTTTGTAGAAAGCTTTTGTCCCTTCCTCTGTATAAATTTGGTAAGGGTTCTTTTGTGAATATTGAGCTAAGTTAACGTTTGAACGTAATTTGTCCATTAAGTTGATATGACTTTGTCATTTTTCATCTAATGTACCTAAAATAAGTGCTCTTAAGTGTCTTATTAACTCTTCTTCTGAAGTGTTTTCTATTGCATTCTTTTCTCAATCTTGATAAATTGAAAGAATAATGTTAGCAATATATTCTGGTAAATCTGTTTCGTGAACTTTTGAAATGTCATTAATATCAAAGTGGAATTTAATGAATTTACCAATGTTTTCATTTAAAAATTCTACAAGAGCTTCATAATGATAAACGTTATTATGCAATCTATATTCACCACTTCTAACAATCGTTCTAGCAGCAGATGCTATCATTCTTTGAACGATAAACACTATGTCACTGCTGTATAAGATTAAATCACGTTGAGCATAAATTAAGTCACGTTGTTGTCTAATAACGTCGTCATAATTTAAAACTGATTTACGTGAGTCATAGTTGAAACCTTCAATTTTCTTTTGAGCGTGATTGAAAGCAAATCTAAGTTGTTTATTAGTAACTTCTTTGTCACCATCTTTTGAGTAAGCTTCTCTGAAACTTTCATAGTTCGCAAAACGCTGCATTAATTGATCATCAATAGAAATAAAGAATTTACTTGTACCAACATCTCCTTGACGTCCTGAACGCCCTCTTAGCTGGTTATCGATTCTTCTTGATTCAGCTTTATCTGTTCCTAAAACGTATAATCCACCAAGTTCTAAAGCTTCAGCTGTAGGCTTAATGTCAGTTCCACGACCGGCCATATTTGTGGCAATAGTAACTGATTTAACTTCACCAGCATGCGAAATAATTTCAGCTTCAGATGCATTTTGTTTAGCATTTAAAACTCTATGAGGAATTGCTCTATGTGTTAAAAGTCTATGAATAACTTCTGAATCTTCAATTTGAGCAGTACCAACTAAAACTGGCTGACCTTTTTTGTAAAGTTCTTCAATTTTGTCAGCAACTGCATTTCATTTTGCTTTAGCAGTTGCAAAAATTGAATCAGGTTCATCTACACGAACAATTGGTTTATTTGTAGGAACAACATTAACTCTCATATTGTAGATATCAATGAATTCTTGCTCTTCAGTTTTTCCTGTACCGGTCATTCCACAAAGCTTTTTGAACATTCTGAAAAAGTTTTGATAAGTAATGGTTGCTAAAGTTTTTGTTTCAGGTTCAACTTCAACCATTTCTTTGGCTTGGATAGCTTGTTGAAGCCCTTCTGAATAGCTACGTCCATCCATTATACGACCAGTGAATGCATCAACTAATTCGATTTTTCCTTCACGGACAATGTACTCAACATCAATACGCATAATTTTATGTGCTCTTAACGCGTTTTGGATTAAGTGAACATTTTCAGAGTTTTCAATTTTATAAAGTCCATCAGTTTTGTAAAACTCATTAGCTTTAGCTATCCCTGAGTGTGTTAGTGCTACAGCTTTTGACTCTTCATCAATTATGTAATCTTCAGGACCAAGAGTTCTAACGAATTGGTCAGCAGCAAAGTAAGCTGCTGTATCATCTTTTTCTCCACCTGAAATGATAAGAGGTGTTTTAGCTTCATCGATTAAGATTGAGTCAACCTCATCGATTAAACAGAACTGAAGTCCTCTTTGTACTTTGTTATTCTTATTTGAGACCATATTATCTCTTAAGTAATCGAACCCAAGTTCAGAGTGAACTGAATAAGTAATATCAGCTGCATAAGCTTTTCTTTTATCATCCTCATTCATTTGTGCTTTATTAATCCCTACAGTAAGTCCTAAGAAATTAAACACAGCACCCATTTCGGTTGCATCACGTTCAGTTAAGTATTCGTTAACTGTAGATACAATCGCACCTTTACCTAAAAGAGCATTCAAGTAAACCGGAGCAATAGATGTAATTGTTTTACCTTCACCAGTTTTCATTTCAGCTACTGAACCTAAATCTAAAAGTAATCCACCTAATATTTGAACGTCATAAGGTCTTTTACCTAAAACTCTCTTTGTTGCTTCTCTAGCTACTGCAAAAGCATCATTACGAATGTCTTCTAATGAATAACCTTTTTCTAATAGCTTTTTAAAGTATTCTGTTTTAGATTTAAGTTCTTCATCTGTAAACTTAGAAACTATGCTTTCAAGCTGATTAATTTTCTTTAAAGCTTTCTCAGCAATACGCATTTCTGATGTTTTGAAGTCTAATAATTGTTTTCAACTTTTCATAAGTTTAATTATACTTTTTTATTTATAAAATAAAAAAGACCTATTAACTTTTATGAGTTGAATGGGTCTTTTTGACTTTTAACACTATGTGTGTATTGAAAAAGTAATTTTCAGGTTAATAATTATTGTATGAATATTTAGTTAAAAATAAAGTTTTACACCATTTATTTTTAACGATTTTTAGATATAAAATTGAACTAAAAATCATAATCTTGTTTGTAGTTATTTGCTAATGTAAATTTTCGTTTTGGCAGTTTAATTTTCTCACCAAGCACAGATCTCCTATACTCATAATGGAACATCTCGGGTTTTAATTTAATATTACTAAGTTTTCACATACCATCACCACATAATAACATTGCTAAATAAACATCTATTTTCTTAGTTTTTGATTTCTTTAAAAATTTAATTTTAATATGCATTCAAGGAAATAACACTGAAGATATGTCTACTCTAACTGAAGGCCACACTGTTTTAAATTTTGTCTTTTCATTTATTAAAAAATGAACTTCGGAATGAGCATTTAGGATTAAATTATCATATAAATTTTCATTGGATAATTTTGCATTCTTACTTGAATATTCTGGTATTAAGTAATTTATATAATCATCCAAATATGATTTTAGATTATCTCATATTCAAAGACCCAAAAGCCAAGAACCCTCACATACTAAAATAATAGAAGCAGGTAATCCTGTGTAGAAACAGAAACTAGTGATAGTATTTATTTTAGCAAAATAAATGCATGCCAAAATTATCGAAATAATTGTGTGTATAGCCGATATTGTGATGATTACAAGAAAAACGATTAATAATATCTGTTCGAATTTGAATCTTTTAAGAAATTTTTCTTTTAAGTAATCAAAAATTTCAGGACGTATTTTCGTGCCTAAATCAATTAATTGTATAATGTCAAACAGTTTATGTCATATAAATCTCATTTTTCCATCTATCAGTCAGGATAGATAATAAATAATCATTAATATCATTCTTGATTCCTTTTCTTAATATTTAAATAATATCAACTATTACATAAAATAATTAAAAATAAATAGTTATTGAATGTTAAGTAAAAAGAGAGCTCGTCGAGCTCTCAAAGTTATCTAATATCCTAACGAAACTTTATTAATCACATTTTGTCTATAAACTCATTTTAAAAATGGATAAATTGCTATTGAAATTATTACTAAAACACATCATTCAACTAGCATATTTACTCAAATTAATGTTAATCATACTGATGGTGATGATACTTCTTTTATGCCTATGAATTGAATTCCGATAAAAATAAAAATTGAAACAAATAATGTATTGGCAGCAAAAATTAAGAAAGCAAAGATTGTACTTGTGAATATATTGAATTTACCTATTTTAAAGCATAAATAATATGCTCCTACTAAAAATAAAGATAAAGCGATTCTTGGTACAAATGAATATAAGATGTTATTGAAAATTGGATACCCTAAAACAATCGAACCTATTCAAGATCAAAATCCAAATGACAGCGTGCTTCATAAAGTTCCGATCATACCTAAATGAATTGAAGCAATTAAAATAACAATTGGAACAGTTGTTATTGATATAACACCAATCGTAATATATCCTGTGTAGGGTGTAAAAGTTAAAATTACAATAATTGCCATATACATAGCTAAGTAAGCTATGTTTTTTATTGTGAAAAGATTTTGTTTGTGTTTATGTCTAGTTTGTTGTTGTTTATTTGAATTTGCAATTCATATTAATTCTTTATTAGAGCAAGAATTATGATTTTGTGAATTATGTAGTTCCATAAATTAGAAAAGAAAAATTCAGCTTAATTACTGAATTTAACACTTAAAATTTCAATCATGTATTTTGTTTGTGCATCAACTTCAACAACATCACCAGCTACATGTCCCATCATTGCTACTGCAAGTGGACTTTTGTTTGAAATTTTATTTTCAAATGGGTTTGTATCGTGTGTACCCATAATCGTAACTTCTTTAACTTGATTTGTGTCTTTTTTAACAAATTGAACTGTTGTACCAATTCCAACTGTGTTTTGTGTTGACTCATCTTTAGCTTCAATAATTTTTGCATTATCTAAAATTTGTTCTAATTCGCTAATTCTACCTTCAACAGCACCTTGTCTATCTCTAGCTGCATCATACTCAGCGTTTTCTGATAAGTCCCCTTGTGCTCTAGCTTCTTTTAAGGCAGCTTGAACAGCAGGTCTTTCAACATTAACTAAATGTTCATATTCTTTTTTATATCTATCGTAAGTTTCTTGCGATAGGTAAACAACACCTTTTAATTCTTCATTGTTCATAATCATTCTCCTTATGTTATTTTGAGAAAAGTTAATTTAATTATATTTTATTTTAGTCTGATTTTATCTTTTTACTATAAAAAGAAATTTAGAACTTAAAAATGATACTTCATATGGGATTGAAGACATTCTAAGTAATGAAATTAATCTTTTAATTTCAGATCTTTTTGCATTATCAAAACTAATAATACACATACCTTTTTGCATCTTGTGAACATACTTATCATATAAGTCATTTATGTCTTGCTCAGTACGTAAAATCGCAACAAAATCTAATTCTTGATCTTTATATTCTATTATTCCTTTACCAGCTTCATCACCAAAATTCTCTTTAACTTTATCATATAAGTCTTTATTTAAACTTGAGTTTAAATAATAAATATTTGATTTTGTTTTTGAGTCAATTGCAACTATTGGGAACATATCTTTTTCATCGATAATTAAACAATTTTGATAATGATTTTGATAAATTGTATTAATAATACCTTCAATGTCTAAATCGTTTGCTTTTGATTTTAGGAAGTCTTTAATATCAAAAGGTAATACACCAAGTTCACTACGTAAAGATTCAATTTGAACAAGTGCTTCAGCTTGCGCTTTTGCTAAATATTTTTTACGAATCTTTCTTGAGTAAATATTTAACCAAATGTAAATACCAATACCTAAAACAAACACAACTATTGCAGATACCATTAAAATCGTTCTTGTTGTATCACTCATTATTTACCTCATTTATGTTTATAGTAATCTAAATAATCATTAAGTATGATTTGTGCTGCAAGCTTATCTTTATGATCTTTTCTTTTCTTTCTAGTTAAACCGGCTTCAATCATAGTCTCATGGGCTTTTTTAGTTGAATATTGTTCATTAACCAATAAAACAGGTAAGTTAAAATTTTCTTCAAGTTGCTTTTTGAAATCTTCAACCATTAAAGTTCTATCACTCTTATCTCCACTAATTTTAAGTGGGTAACCAAGCACTATTCCATCGATTTTGTTTTTATAAACTTCATTAATGTAGTAGCTAATTCTGTCAAGAGCTTGGGTAAATTTATATTCTTCGAATTTAAAGTTTTCTATTCCTGATGCAATGATTTCACTTTCATCAGTGATTGCAATTCCACAACTTTTAGTCCCTAAATCTAGACCTATTTTTCTCATGTAATCTCTTCTAATGCTGCAATTAAGTTATTAGCAGTTGCGACTTTACCCATAGATAAGATAGCGTTTCCTCCACCACGTCCATTAAGTTTTGCAAATAATTGTTGTGCAATAGCATTTGAATTGTATTCTTTTGAAGCTACAACAATCATTGGATTGGTTTCATCATTTGATGTAAGCACAACTAAAATGTCGTTGTATTTTTCTCTTAATGTAGAAGCTACTGTTTTAATGTTTGATTTATCAACTGTTTGATTTACGTAAACTTTGTTTCCATTTATTGTTAAAACTTCAATTGAGTCATAATCAAATTCAAATGAATTTTGTAAATCTTTTTGAATTTGCTTATTGTCTTCTTTAAGTTTTTCAATTGTTTCTTCTAAGTAGTCAATTGCTTCTTCTTTTGCAGTAGGAATATTTAAATCAAAGTTGTATGAAGCTTGTAGCTTAGTGTTTTTGTCAATTAATTTTTCTGCTTCAATAATTAATTTATCAATTTCTTGATCTAAAAACTCATCAACTAAAGCATTTGATGAAATAGCTCTAATTCTATATACACCAGCAGCTTTCTTATCAACGTTTGTAATTTTGAAGTTTTCCAATTTAGCTGTATTTGATAAGTGAGTACCTCCACATAAGTCAGCTGTAATATTGTCAAATTTAACAATTCTTACATTTAATGGGTTCATATATTCTTGTTCTTCAAGAGTCATAATTGCACCCATTTCTTTAGCTTGGTCTGTAGTCATATTCAAGTAATGTCTTACAGCGTCCATCTTAATGTACTCACGAACTAAGTTTTCGATTGCTCTAATTTCTTCTTTTGTAGGTCTTGTATCAGCTGGTAAATCAAATGTTAAACGTTCTTCATTGTTATTTGAACCTAATTGTTTAATTTGATTTCCTAAAACACTTCTAAGTGCACTGAACAATAAGTGTGTTCCAGAGTGGTTTCTTTCAAGACCTAGTCTAATTGTTTCGTCAACAAAGCACTCTACAGATAAGTTTTTAACAATTTTTCCTTCAACTTTGTGAATGTGGTTTCCAAATTTATCTTTGAAAACATCTAAGATTAAAATTGTATTTGTACCTTGTTTTATGTAACCACGGTCGTGTTTTTGACCACCACTAGTTGCATAAAAAGGAGTTCTATCAAGCACGACATATGAAATTCCGTTAGCTTGCTCAATTTCTTTTTCAGTATCTAGTAAGTATAAAATGTTTGAAACTGATTTTGTGTATTCATAACCAATAAATTCATCAACTTTTGATTTGATTAAAGTTAATGAGTTGATCACTTTATCCATTCCTGAAACTTTTATTCCTTTACTCATTTCAGCGTGTTTTTGTTTTGCTGCTTCAAAAGCTTCATAATCAATTTGGATATTTTGTTGAGCTAAAATTTCTGCAGTTAATTCAACAGGGAAACCATATGTTTCGAATAATTTAAATGCAATGTCTCCTGGGAAAACTTTTAAATCTTCAACAATAAAGTCAGATAGAATTTGTTTTCCATTTTCAATAGTTTTAGCAAAAGTTAATTCTTCATCTTCAATAACTTTTTTAATTGGATTTACATCATATTCAAAAGGTAATGTTTCTTTAATCACATCAACAAGTTTGTATAAGAAAGGTTCGTGAATATTTAATTGCATAGCTTTATAAACACTGCGTCTAATTAATCTTCTTAAAATGTAACCTCTACCAACATTAGATGGTTTAGCTCCATCAGCAATAGCATTAGTTACTGTTCTCATGTGATCGGCGATAACTTTAAAATATGAGTTCATTAAAGTTTGATCTTTATCATTTACAAAGTAATTGTTTGTATCATATCTATAATTTGTGAATTTCTCGATTTTGTGAATAATAGGTAAAAATAAGTCAGTATCAAAGTTTGTAGGTGCATCTTGCATAATTGAGACAATTCTTTCTAATCCAGCACCAGTATCAATATTTTTTTGCTTTAATTCTGTATATTCACCTTCACCATTTGAGTTATATGTTGAAAACACAATATTTCAGATTTCAATGTATCTGTCATTTTCAATGTCTTCTTTAAGTAACTCGATTCCTCTTGAATCATACTTCTCACCACGATCATAGAAAATTTCTGTGTTAGGACCACAAGGACCTGAACCAACTTCTCAGAAGTTAGTATCTTTGCCACCTGGTATCATGTGTGATTCGTCAAAACCGTGAGCCATTCAGTAATTTTTAGTTTCTAAATCTTCATAGTAGTATGTGAAATATAATCTGTCTTTATCAAGTTTTAGAACATCTAATAGAAACTCAACAGCAAAATCAATAGCTTCTTTTTTAAAGTAATCTCCAATTGAGAAGTTTCCTAACATTTCAAAGAATGTATGATGTCTAGCTGTAATACCAACATTTTCGATGTCATTTGTTCTAATTGCTTTTTGTGAGTTAGTTAATCTTTTTGCAGGAGCTTCTTTTTTACCTGAAAAGTAATCTTTCAAAGTTGCAACACCACTATTGATTCAAAGTAATGATGGGTCATTTTGAGGAACTAAACTTTTTGAAGGAACAACAAAGTGTCCTTTAGATTCGAAAAACTTTAATCATGATTCTCTAATTTGTTTTGAATTCATACTTACCTTCCTTATGTTCTTTTATTTCTTTGAAATAAAAGTAAAAATATTACTAAATTATATTAAAAAGATTTTTAAACAGTTTAAATTTTCAATTTGTTTTAATGAATATACTTATTTTCATTTTTATTACTAAAAAATCTTGTACACTAGGTTAAAAGTTTTAATTGCAGATTTGAATTCAAAATAATTAGCACAAAATTTTGTTAATTTAAGTTAATTAAAATAACCAAGTTAAATTCTATAAAGTGTAAAATTATATTAATTGGGAGAAATATGAAATTAAAAACAAAAACTATTTTTAAATTATTAACATTAACTGGTGCGATTTCATCAGTAACAGGAACTATTGCATGTTCTCAAGAAACACCAAAAGAACCTAAACCAGGCAATCCGATTGCAAACCCAGGTGACACATCTCAAACAATTGCTAAAAAAGAGGAATTATTTGATTTCTCAAAATCACTCACCGATACCACAATGGCGCTTACACCAAATCTTTTCAATAACTATGCCAATTTAGTCAAATCGCTAACAAATGCAGATATTAATGATAATTCTGAGAATTACGTGGAAGCTCTAAAAATTAAAGACCAAATAGCAAAAAACTTACAAGATATCAAATCATTAGAAGAAGGTAAAAAAGAGGTTGAAGGAATCATCTTTTCAAATATCCCTCTAACAAATGAAGTTATCTTATTAATTGAAAAGACAAAAAAATATGTGACTTCAAAATATCAATCTTCAATCGAAAAGCTAAATAGTGTCAACATAAAAGAATTAGACGATTTTGAACTAGATAAGCTGATTGCTTTAACTTCTTATGCGTTGAAATTGACTAGCTCATCATTTGATAACATGTACCCGATAGTTATGAAGGTTATTAGAGATAAATATATCTTACTTAATAGAATGGATATAAATTCTTTAAATGATCTATTTACAAATTTAAAGGATCAGGAGCAAGTTAAACAATTCTTTCTTGCTTCAATCACGGAATTATATGAATCTTTTGATGATACTGATAAAACTGTTAAAGCATCACAGAATAATTCTCTTCTTTTTCCGTTTTTGAATTATTCTAATCCGGAATCTGATATTCAAACTGAAAGAAACTTGCATATCGAAACCTATGGAATGGCAGAAACAATTGTTGATATTTCTGAATTAGTAAATTCTGTAATAAATAATCCTGAAATGCTTGATTCATTAGGAACTGAGAAAAAAGATGAAATCTTAACTTTCTTAAAAGAAATAAATAATAAACATAAGGGTAATACCAATCTGAACTTATATACAATCGGCCAAATGCTTAATAACGATGCTATAAAGATTGAAAAAAACATAATAGTTAACATTGTATGAGCTATGTTTCTTCAAAAAGATGAAACTACAACAATGTTGAAGTCAATCATTAATGAATTTACCGATTTCTTTTTAAAGAAACAAAACAATACTGTTTTAGGGCTTAAATACGAAATTCCAGAAAAACAAATACCTATTTTCTTGAATGAAAATTACACTGCAATTATGGAGGAAGCATTTAAAGATAAAAAAGTTTCATATGTTTATGCTCCATATGTTGAAAAAATTGGGAAAGATTCATTAAATACAGAAGATATTAGAAATGTATTTTTACCAAAAGTGACTTATTTAGGGCAAAATGCAATTAGACATCAATTGTTAGCAGAATTTGCAAATACAGTTCCAGAAAGCTTTAAAAAACAAATTAAACTTAATGAGAATACTTATGTATCTGTGGATAGTGAAGCTACTGATGTGCAAATAACTTCAGATAAGCCGCTTTATTTTGTAAATGGTTTATTCAAGAGCAATGAAAATATCAATACAGTTACAATTACTTCGACACAACCAGTTTATATTTCAGAAGAAATGTTTAAACACAGTACACTTAGATCAATAACAATTCAAGCACCTGAAGTTTATATTGCAAATGAAGCATTTGCAGATACTCCAGCACTTGAAACATTTGATGTTCAAAACGTTCAAAACATAGGTGAGTATGCGTTATTCGGTTCAAAATGATACTATGACCACATTTCAAACTCAAATGAAGAGCAAATTAAATTAGGTTCAGTTTTAATTGGTTACAAAAATATCAATAATAAAGCTGAAATCACTTTAGATCCATCAATTACTCAAATATACAACTCTGCATTTTCATTTGACAATAAAATTCCAGAAGCAGCAACTGCTAATGAGGTTATTACAAGTATAACAGCAGAAAATGTTAAATTAGTAAATCAAGGAACATTTGGGTCATTATCAAACTTAACAAGTTTAAACTTACCTAACTTAACTTATCTAGGTACTACAGCACTTCAAGGGACACCATATTACTATAACATCTTAAACGATCAAGAAAACACAAAAGCGATGTTAGGGAAAGTTTTAATTAAACTTAAATCCGATAACCCTTATGTTACATTGTCTGATGAAGTTGAATTTATTTACACAACTGCATTCAAGAACTCAAACCAAATAAACTCAATTCAAGGAAAAAATGTTAAGGGTATTGCTTCAAATACATTTGCAAATGGGTTTGGAACAATTTCTGCACTTAACTTCCCTAACTTGGAAAGTGTCGGTTCATCTTGAGCAACATCAATTTCTCCACAAAGTGAAACTCCAGTTCTAGTTGCACCTAAATTAAATGTAGTTAATAAGAAACAATTAATTGGGAATTAAGATAAGAAAAATCATATGGGTGTTAAATTAACCCATATGATTTTTTATATGTATCATTTTTTAGTTTCATCATCATAAACTTCATCAATTGTTGCTCCACCAATACATTTGTCTCCATCATATAAAACAACTTGTTGACCTGGTGTAACAGCTGATGAACCCTCAGGGTAGAAAACTCTGATTTTATCGTCGCCTAAAAATTCAACGGACACTTTAATATCTTTTTGTCTATATCTAAATTTAGCAGTTAAATTATCAGGATTAAAATCTTTGTTATTTAAGGTTAATCCTGAAGCGATTAAATTGTTTGAAATTAAATATTCAGGTTTTGAGTTAGGTGCAACATATAAAATGTTTTTTTGCACATCGTGACCACAAACATAATATGGTTCAGTCATACCACCTAAATTTAAACCTTTTCTTTGTCCAATTGTGTAATAGAAACATCCAACATGTCTTCCAACGACTTTATTTGTTGTAATATCTACAATATCTCCATCTTGTGCTGGTATATAGTTTTGTAAGAATTGCCCAAAGTTTCTTTCTCCAATGAAACAAATTCCTGTTGAATCTTTTTTAGTTGCAGTAATTAAACCTAACTCAGAAGCAATTTGTCTAATTTCAGGTTTAGTTAATGCAGCAAGTGGCATAATAACTTTTTTAAGTTGATCATGACTTAATTGAGCTAAAAAGTAAGTTTGATCTTTATCTTCATCTTTTGCTCTGTATAAGTGGCCATCAATTACATTTGCATAATGCCCCATAGCAATATAGTCTGCTTTAAGTTCATTAAATGCATAGTTAGCAAAAGCATTGAATTTTATGTACTTGTTACACAAAATGTCCGGATTAGGTGTTCTACCTTTTTTGAATTCTTCAATAAAGTTTTCAAAAACATTATCTCAATATTCTTTAACAAAGTCAACTCTTTCAAGTTTGATGCTTAATGAATTTGCAACTGATTGAGCATCCATATAATCTCTTTCCTGTGGACACATATCTTGTTTAAGATCATTGTTTCCAAGAAAATCATTATTAACAATACTGTCTCAGTTACGCATAAATAATCCCACTACTTCGTAACCTTGCTTTTGTAATAAATAAGTAGCAACTGATGAATCAACACCACCACTCATACCTATAACAACTCTTTTAGACATATTTCTCCTTTATATACTTAAATAAGTATATAAATTGTAATATAAAAACCAAAAAAGCGAAATTTTTTGGTTTTTAATGTAAAAATTTAACTTTTTGCTATTAAGCAAATGGTTCTCATAACTCAAGAACAACTGATTTATCAGCTTTAAGATATTCTTCTGGAACATATTTAGGATCTACAATAACTGAGAAGTTGTACTCATCAAATCATTCATCAGACATTGAGTAAACACCTTTTTTACCAGAATCATCACCTCAACTGTTTTCGACTTTTCAAGCAATCGGTTTACCGTTTTCTGTCTTAACACCTACAAAAGCCATCGCGTGGTTTAACATTGAGTTAAAGTAGATAATTCTATCTTCTTTATTAAAGTCACTAATTGGTTCAAAAACTGAATCAAAATCATAAAGTTTTGGGTCAAAAATTCCTGATTTATTATCTTTGAAAGGATCAACATCACAAGCAAATCAAACTGGTAAGTTATCTTTTAATGAAGCAATTACAGCGCTCTTAATTACATCTAATGGAACGTTAATCATTTCAACATCTTGATCTTCATAAACTGATTTTTGATATTTAAGAACATATTTAGTTCCATAGTGATAAAGATTTCTTGGGTCGTGCACTAAATTAACTTTTTTATCAAAATCTTTTCCTACATATTTTGCGAAAAACTCTACAGGAGTTATGTTTTCAATTTTGTGATACTTATTATCTTTATCTTTGTATTCATAAGTGAACTCAGTAACTGGTGTTCCTAAACATTTAGAAACGATGTCATAAACTCTGTAAAGTGCATCTTCTTTAACTACTTGAATTTGTGTCTTATCAGCGCCTTGCGCAACAAGTGCTCTAATTTTCTTCATTCCGTTTTTAAGATGCTTATCAATTTGTTCATTCATATCTGTTGTATTTCCTGAATGGAATGTTTCAGGCATAATTGATTTTGGAACTGCACCATATTTTTTAAGTAAGTTAGCAAAATATTCTCAGTATCCACCATCTGAAGCGACATTCTTATTAATTAAGTGATAAACTTCTCTATTTTCTAATGGTAAGTTCGCTGTTTGGATTGCATAATTTAAAAATGTATTTGCTTTTTCAATTTTGTCATAGAAAGCAAAGTAGTTTTGTGAAAACTCAAAGCTACTTACATTTAAATTTTTAGCAGCTTTAACTCTAGCCATATTTAACGAAGCGAAAATTCAACATCTTCCGCTATTTTTTTGTGATGTTATATCGCCTAATGTTGTTTCTATATCAAAAACGTGATCGTGTTTGATAAATGTTTGATGGTCAAAAACTGTATTTTTAATACCATTTTTAATGATTGAGTTTTGAATCATTTTATTGTTTGATTTTGATTCAAATTTTGACTTAAATTCATCTAATAAGTTTTTAGTTACATTCATTTTTACTCCTATATACCTTGTACATTAGTTATTAATATAGTTTATTTTAATTCATAATGTATTACAATTTAAATTATGAATAATCAAGAAACTATTAAAGCAGTTCCTGATGTTAAATCAGGTTCTGTAAAATTATTTTATGGAATTATACTATTAACAAGCACTGGTGGATTGCTTTTATTATCATTATTATCAATCTTCTTTGTGTGAATTGATTTATTAATACTAAATTCAATCTCAAAATCGTTTTATCAACTTTTATTTTTAATAATGATGATAATAGTCCCTTTTATTGGAATTATGATTCTGAGTTTTATAAAACCGAAAAATGAATCTCAAAATGTAATACTCTTGAGCATCAAGTTCTTCTTCTATGCATTATTCTATGGAATTGTAATCGGGACAGCTTTATTATTAATTAGTTTTGGAACATATACATATGATAACTCTGCATTAGAAATTATCAAGTATGCATCATTGCAACTATCATCAGTTATTTTAATACCAGTAGGAATATTATTCTTGACCGGAATATTAGGAATGTTAAAAATTATTAATGTAAGATCACTAATAGTAATGATTTCAGTTCTATCATTTGCAATATTAGTTACATTCTTAATTTCATTCTTTGCTTTTAGACAAAGAGATAACATTAACTGATGAATCGGAATTTTAATGGTTGCATTAATCTCATTATTTATGATTCTTCAATGATATTCAATTAGAAAAACTGCTGATTATGTCGAGTATATGAGTAGAAAATCATTAATCACTTTAGGAATTCAACATGGATTTCAGTTATTTATTTCATTAGCTCAACTACTTTATTTCGTTATTGTTATATTAGTTAAAAGAAGATAAAACAATTTACTCTCAACACTACGGTGTTGATTTTTTTGTTAAAAACGCAAAGAAAATACACAGACCTAAATCTGTGTATTTAAAATTATTTGTGAAAAACAATTAGTCAAATTATTTAACAATTTTTGTAACTGTTCCTGCACCAACTGTACGTCCACCTTCACGGATTGAGAATTTTGTTCCTTCTTCAACAGCGATAGGTGCGATTAATTTAACTTTTAAGTTAACGTTTTCCCCTGGCATAACCATTTCACGTCCTGGTTCGAATTCAATTCCCCCTGTAACGTCTGTTGTACGGAAGTAGAATTGAGGTTTGTAGTTTTTAAGGAATGGAGTGTGACGTCCTCCTTCTTCTTTTTTAAGAACGTAAATAGCAGCTTCGAATTCTGTATGAGGAACGATTGAACCTGGTTTAGCTAAAACTTGTCCACGTTCAACTTCATCACGGTTAACTCCACGAAGTAATAATCCAGCGTTATCTCCAGCTTGTGCTTCTTTAAGGTTTTTACGGAACATTTCGATTCCTGTAACAACTGTTTTCTTAGTAGGTTTTAATCCAACGATTTCAACTTCGTCGTTTAATTTAAGTGTTCCACGTTCTACACGTCCTGTAGCAACTGTTCCACGTCCTGTAATTGTGAAAACGTCTTCAACAGCCATTAAGAATGGTTTGTCAAATTCTTTAACAGGTGTTTGGATGTATGAATCAACTGAATCCATAAGTTCCATAATTTTTTCTTCGTATTTTGCATCACCTTCTAATGCTTTAAGAGCTGATCCACGAATGATTGGAGCATTGTCTCCATCAAATCCGTATTCTGAAAGAAGTCCACGGATTTCCATTTCAACAAGTTCGATCATTTCTTCTTCACCTTCAAGCATATCTACTTTGTTTAAGAATACAACGATACGAGGAACCCCAACTTGTTTAGATAAAAGAATGTGTTCACGTGTTTGAGGCATTGGTCCATCTGTTGCAGCAACAACTAAGATAGCTCCATCCATTTGAGCTGCCCCTGTAATCATGTTTTTAACATAGTCAGCGTGACCAGGACAGTCAACGTGTGCATAGTGACGTTTTTCTGTTTGGTATTCGATGTGTGATGTGTTAATTGTAATTCCACGTGCTCTTTCTTCTGGTGCGTTATCGATAGAAGCGTAATCACGAGCTTCTGATAATCCTTTTTTAGCTAAAACTGTAGCAATAGCAGCAGTTAAAGTTGTTTTACCATGGTCAACGTGTCCGATTGTTCCAACGTTAACGTGTTCTTTACTACGATCAAAATCTAATTTTGCCATGTAATTTCCTTTCTATTTTATATATATAAAATTGTTTAATAAATGTATTGTGTTTTAGCGCCAAAACCAACCTATGCCTAGCCTTTCATCTAGGTCCTGTCCATTTGTTAAATTAGCACATTAATTTTATCAAAAATAATTTTTGAAAACATTATTTCCAATAACATTTAAATTAGTTTTTATATTGTACCACAAAATGCAATTTCTATTATTTCTGTCTAATAACGAAACTAATTGGAGATGCAGTTTTATATAAAATCATCAAATAAATTTAACAAAAATATATGCGATAAATAATACTAAAAATTTCTAAAAATTAATTATATAAATGTACAAAATTCAAGCAGTTTGATGGTACAAAATATTGGTTATTTTCGGTTTTGTTTAAAAAATAAATAAAGTAAAATAATGATACATTAAGTTACAAAACGTTTTAACTTGATGTTTAAATTTATTTCGAAATAAAATCAAACAAAAAAGGAAACAAGATGAAAAAAACTTTATTTGATAGTAAAAATTATTTAGATAAAGTGCATGCTTGATGACGTGCTGCTAACTATCTTTCAGTTGGGCAAATGTTTTTAAGAAACAACCCTTTACTTAGAGAAGAGTTAAAAGCCGAAGATGTTAAGATGTACCCAATCGGTCACTGAGGAACAATCCCAGGACAAAACTTAATCTATGCTCACTTAAACCGTGTTATTAACAAATACGACTTAGAAATGTTCTACATTGAAGGTCCAGGACACGGTGGTCAAGTTATGATTTCTAACTCATACTTAGATGGAAGCTACACAGAATTATTCCCAGAAATCTCACAAGATGAAGAGGGATTAAAAAGAATGTTCAAGAGATTCTCATTCCCTGGTGGAACTGCATCTCACGCCGCTCCTGAAACACCTGGTTCAATTCACGAAGGTGGAGAGTTAGGATACGCATTATCACACGCAACAGGTGCTATTTTAGATAACCCACAAATCATTGCTGCTACAGTAATCGGTGATGGGGAAGCTGAAACAGGACCACTTACAGCAGGATGATTCTCATCATCATTCATTAACCCAGTTAATGATGGAGCTGTATTACCAATCATCCACATCAATGGTGGAAAAATTGCAAACCCAACAATCTTAGCTAGAAAATCAGATAAAGAAATCAGAGATATGTTAGCTGGATTTGGATGAGAAGCTATCTTTGTTGAAGCTGATGTTTTTGACCAAAGAGGAATTCACAAACCAATGGCAAAAGCATTTGACAAAGCTATTGAAAAAATCCAAAAGATTCAAGCAAAAGCAAGACAAAAATCAGCTGAAGAAGCTACAAGACCTATTTGACCAGCTCTTGTTGTTAGAACACCAAAAGGTTGAACAGGACCTCACACATACAATGGTTTAACATATGAAGGAAGCTTTAGATCACACCAAGTTCCACTTCCTGTTACATCAGAAAAACCAGCTACATTAGACTTATTAAAAGAATGATTAACTTCATATCATCCAGAAGAATTATTTGATGAGAATGCTAAATTCAAAGCTGAATATGCTGAAATTGCTCCTAAAGGTGCAAAAAGAATGGCAATGCACCCTATTACAAATGGTGGTGTAAACCCTAGAGCATTAAACTTACCAGACTGAACACAATTTGCATTAGACATCAAAAAACCTGGTTCAGTTCAAGACCAAGATATGGTTAACGCAGGAAAATGATTTGCTGAAGTAATCAAAATGAACCCAGATAACTTCCGTGTATTCGGACCAGATGAAACTAAATCTAACAGACTTTACGATGTTCTTAAAGTTACAAACAGACAATGATTAGAAAGAGTAAATCCTGAATTAGATGAAGCTATCGGACCAGTTGGAAGAGTTATCGATTCACAATTATCAGAACACCAAGCTGAAGGATTCTTAGAAGGATACGTATTAACAGGACGTCACGGAATGTTTGCTTCATACGAATCATTCTTAAGAGTTGTTGACTCAATGCTTACACAACACATGAAATGAGTTGCTAAAGCAAGAAAAGTTCACTGAAGAAAAGATTACCCATCTCTTAACGTTATTGCTACATCAACAGCATTCCAACAAGACCACAACGGTTACACACACCAAGATCCAGGTATTTTAGGTCACTTAGCTGACAAAAAACCTGAATTAATTCGTGAATACTTACCAGCTGACTCTAACACATTATTAGCTGTATTAGACAAAGCTTACAGAGAAAGAGATGTAATTAACCTTATCGTTGCTTCTAAACAACCAAGAGACCAATTCTACAATGTAGAAGAAGCTAAAGAATTAGTTGAAAAAGGTCTTAAAGTTATTGATTGAGCTTCTACAACAAAACCAGGTGAAGAACCAGACTTAGTTGTTGTTGCATCAGGTACAGAACCAAACTTAGAAGCATTAGCATCATTAGAATACATCAACAAAGCATTCCCTTCACTTAAAATTAGATTCGTTAACGTAGTTGATTTATTAAAATTACGTCACCCAAGCATTGACCCACGTGGATTATCAGACGCTGAATTCAACGCAATCTTTACAAAGAACAAACCAGTTGTATTCGCATTCCACGGATACGAAGGTCTTATTAGAGATATCTTCTTCTCACGTCAAAACCACAACTTATTTGTTCACGGTTACAGAGAAAACGGAGACATTACAACATCATTTGACATTAGACAAATGAGCCACATGGATAGATTCCACATCTCAATCACAGCTGCTAAAGCAGTTTACGGTGATAAAGCAGCTGACTTCGTAAAACAAATGGAAGAAAAAGTTGCATACCACAACAGATACATTAAAGAAGTTGGAATTGACATTGACGAAGTTAGATTCTGAAAATGATCAGGTCTTAAAAAATAAGACAAACACTTTATAAGTGTTAAAAGATAATCAAAAACACCTTAGTAATTCAAACTAGGGTGTTTTCATTTTGCTTTTTTAATTAACTATTTTCTAAACCTACTAAAATACCTCTATTAACAAATGGTTTTCTACCTTCAAGACTATCAATAAGGTCTGGATAATCGATAAATGGATTTCTTAATCCACCTTGGTATCTAGCTGTTTCGTTGTTTCTATCAATATCAAATTGTGAAATTGAATCTGTTGAAACTCAGTTTTTGTATGTTTGATAGTAGTGGTCTTTAATATATGGTTTAGTGCTTGAGAATATTGAATTTGATTTTTGATTTAAGTTTCTATTTCTATATGTAACTGTAAAGTATAGATATGCTCTAGCAATATCTCCCTTGAATGCATCTATTGGTTCAAATGTTGTTTCACCAATTGAGTTTCTTCCTAATTTCCCACCATTTCTTGATGTTTTAGTTGCATCACTTACATTGTCGTGAGGGAAATTACCTCTGTTTGCATTAACTTTAATATCTGTAGGTCAAACGTGGTGCGCGTCTGAAACCATTGGTGATTCTTTGTTGAATCAAGATTGTGGAATTAAGTGTTCCTTGTTTGTCCCTTCCCCTTCATCTCTTGCAGATGATCTTTTTCCTCATTGAAAATCAGGGAATGTATATGGATCTCTTCCGTTTGGATTTTCTGAATAAATATCTAACAATGTATTATCTTTTTCAAAATATTTATCTTTAAATGCATTATATTGATCATAGAATGTTCCTAAAGCACCATATGAGCGAACTCCTCCAAAGTGACTGCTTTGAATTGCTAATAATACATCATATAACTCATTACCCATTTTACCATCAGCTTGTGCATAGTAATTATTACTTGCATCATATCTTAAACCGTTAGTCGTAACCGGTTGAGTTGGTTCTGAAAGTTCTGGATTTGGATTTGATGGCGTTCCACCATTTCCTGATGAAGGTAGTGTTGATGGATTATCACTTCCATTATCTGATTCTTCTGTAGATGACTCCTCAACAATGTTAAGTTTTACAACAGATGTGTATAAATTGTCATTTGAGTAGTCAAATGTCTTATCTTCATTTCTAACTGTTAATTTATATTTAACTGTTAGCGTTTGTGTTTGTGCATTATATTCGTAATTTAAGAAACTATTTGGATATTTCTTATTTTTGTATGTAAATTCTTTTTCTACATCATTTACTAATTGGAACTCATCGTTTTCAAATTCTGATTTGAATTTAAGAAATGCTGGTCCTTTTTTCTTATCTAATCCGACCGTTCTGTCTGTGTACATATAAGCAATATTTTCATGAGCATTTAACTTAGCTAAAACTTGTGTTTTTAAGTCTCCTGAAAGTGGTAATGAAACTAAAATATTGTTATATAAAGTTGTTATATCCTTTTCAACTGGTTGAACCACGTTACCTGAAAAATCAAGTATAAATGTTGAAGTATACACATCGCTTCCAACTGCAATATAACCATCAGCTGGTTGTGTAACTTTATAACTAATTACAACTGTGTTTGTTTGTGCATCAAATGAATCAACATCTATTAATTTGTTGCTTGTAATTTCTTCATTAGTGATTTCGTTTCCTGCGAATGCTTTATTAATAAGTTGAAACTCTTGAAAAATACCGTCATCATTTAACAACGCAACAAATGTATTATTCGTATCATTCAAACGAAGTGTGTTATCAGCAGCATTGAAGACAAGTTTTGCATTTTGTGCACTTAATCCTGAAACAATTGCTTGTTTGTTTTCTTCTGTTAAAGACATTGGGTTAGTAACTATGTTTGAAGCATCAGGAATTTCATATTCATTTGTAGGTTGTCCTGGGTTTGGTTCAGGGTTTGGATTTGAAACAGGTGTAGTTATTGGATCTGTAACTGGTTTCTTAGGTTCTGCATTTTTTTGCGAACATTGAGTTGATAATACTGATGTAGATGTAACAAATAATGATAATACTAATAATGGTTTTAAAAACTTTTTCATACCCTTACTATTATCACTTTTTTAAAAAAGTGATAGAAAATAGCCTTAATTTTCACAAAATGTGAAAAAAATAAGCCATTTTGGCTTATTTGATTAATTCTTTGGTGTAGCTGAAACAAGTACCCCTAAGTTTGTGAATGGTTTAGGATTTGATCCAACTAAGTTTTCTAATAAGTTAGGGTAGTCGATGAATGGGTTTCTTAATCCACCTTCAAATGCAGCAATTTTATTATTTCTTGCAACGTCAAATGGAGAAACTGGATCAGTTGCTGTTCAGTTTGCAAAAGTATTAAAGTAGTGTTCTTTAATGTAAGGCACTGTTCTTGTGAAGATTGATTGGGATGTAGCTGCTAAGTTTCTGTCATTGTAAGTTACAGTGAAGTAAAGGTATGATCTAGCAATGTCACCTTTGAATTCATTGATTGGTTCAAATGATGTCATACCAATTGAGTTTGTCCCTAATTTTCCACCGTTCATTGATGTTCAACTAGCAGAAGCATTTGCAACTAAATCGTGAGGATAGTTACTTCTTACTCCGTTTACTTTAATATCTGTTGGATAAATGTGGTGAATGTCTGAAACCATTGGTGATAGTTTACTGAATCAAGATTGAGGAATAACGTGTTCTCTGTTCATTCCATCACTCTCACCAGAAGCTTTATTACTTGTTGGGTAAGATCTATATGTGTATGGATCTGTACCTGTTGGGTTTTCAGAATAAATATCTAACATTGTGTTATCTTTTTCGAAGTAAATATCTCTGAATGGCGAGTTGCTTGATTGGTAGAAACCTGGAATATCTCCATATCCTCTAACACCTGATAAATGTGCTTTTTGAATCTTTAATAATGCAGCATATAATTCTGCACCGCTTTTTCCGTTAGCTGATGCATAGTAATTATTACTTGAATCATAGTTGTATGAGTAGTTTGAATTTACTGGTGTAATAGTTATATTTGAACTTCCTGTGTTTCCACCTGTTGTTGGTGGAGTTGTTGTAGTTTGTGCTTCCTTAAAGAAAACAGTAAATTTTGATGTGAATGTTTTAGTTGAAAATTCATATCCACTATTATCAGCAGAACCTGTGTTAATTGCAGCTTTGTATGTTAAAGTTAATTCATTTGTACTTGCATTAAATTGGAAGTTAATATCACCATTTGGTCTATCTGTGTCTTTGTATGTAAAAATTGGTTCTTCAAAGTTTGCTGGATGGAATTTAGCATTAATAGCTTCTTCAAATAATGCTCCAACAGCTGGTCCTGTTTTTCTGTTTAAACCAATTTCATTTGTATTTCTCATGAAGTATAAGAATTTGTTATTTCCATCTTTTAAATAAGTTAAGATTTGATCTTTTAAAGTAGCTGGAATTTCGATAGGTTTAAATACATTGCTTGCATTTTCTAATGAAACTTCAGCTGGTGCAGCAGGAATAACTGGTTTTGGTGTAACAATTTCTTTTCTTCCATTATCACTTGTTTTATTACATGAAAGTGAAACCATCGGTAAAATAGCACTAGCTGCTAAACTTGATGTTAAAAATAATTTTTTAAAAATTTTCTTCATTTTTCCTCCTTAAAATAAGGTTAAAAATTTCTATTATTTTAGTTGTATTATGTATCAATATAATTAAAAATTATATTACTTATAATTTTATACAAATAAAAAATAAAAATATGGAAAATTTATTCCATATTTTGTGAAAAATTTACTTGTCTAAAAATTGAGATAAATACTTTGCAAGTCCAGATTGATTGCATGGGAATTCAGTAATTTCATCAGCAATTTTCTTTAGTTCAGGAACTGAATTTTGCATTGCAATTAATGTTCCAACTTTACCTTTTGTAGTTGAATCATTCATTGAATCACCAATGTGCATAGCATCTTCAGGATCAATTCCTTTAAGTTTGCAATATGCAACTTCAGCTTCACCTTTTGATGAACCAATCTTAGTAATTTCTAAGGTTTTATTTTTTTCTCCAACAAATGCTATTTCAAACATGTCTCCATATTTTTCTTTTCATCTTTTAGCAAATTTAGCAGCCTTTCTAGCTGATAAACTAGATAAAAGAGCCTTGTGTATAGGATAATCGTTTTTAAAGTCTTTGTATGGTTTTGCATTTGTAATTCATCTGAATTTCTTAGAAAAGTTTTTGTAAATTTTATTTACAAATTTAATAATGTAATATAAGTAGTTTTTTACATATACGTGTCTTGAATCAATCGTTACAAAAGCAAATTTTTTAGAGATTAAATCAAATAATAACTGTGCTTTTTCAGGTTCAATTATTTCCTCTGAAATAATTTTTCCATTCTCAACTGTAACAGCTCCATTTCAAGCTATATATGTAATTTCTCCTGTTAAACCTTTAACAATATCAGAAGTTTTTGCACTTAAACCACGACCAGTTGCAACTACAACTGGAATTTGTTTATTTAACTCTGTAAGTGTTTTTTTAGTAAATTCTGTTGCACTACGCATTCAGAATTTTTCTTCCGGTCCATCTAATGTGGTTCCATCTAGATCGATAAAGATAATTTTAGGTTTCTGCATTAATCTCCTATTTAACAATGTCAACTAAGTTTTTCATTAATGCAACTACAGTCATAGGTCCAACTCCACCAGGAACTGGTGTAATTGCAGCTACTTTATCTTTAACATCTTCAAAGTCAACATCACCTGATAATTCTGCTGAAAGTTTGTCATCCAAGTTAGTTCCAACATCGATAACAATAGCTCCTTCTTTAACATTGTGAGCTTTAATGTATTTTGCAACACCTATTGCAACGATTAAGATGTCTGCATTTTCAATACCCTTAATTCCTGTTTCTTCATTATATGTAGAAACGTTAGCATTTTTTCTTTTAATAATGTGTGCAAGAGGTTTTCCTACAACATGTGATCTTCCAACAACACATACTCTTTTGTTTTCTACATCAATTCCATAGTGTTCCATTAATTCTAAAACACCACGTGCTGTAGCTGGAATAAAGTGTTTGTCAGCTGTATCGTTATATAATCTGAATTCATTTTTTGTTGTAAGTCCATCAATGTCTTTATCGTATGGAACTGCATCTAAAATAACTTGAGTTGGTAAATGAGAAGGTAATGGCAACTGAACAATGATTCCATCGAATTTTTCATTGATTCTGTCCATTTTCTTAAGTAATCTGTCTTGAGAAATATCCTCATCAAACTTGAATAATTCAGCTTCAATCCCTAAATCTTCAGCTACTCTTAATTTGTGAGCTATGTATTTGTTTGAAGCAGCATTATCTCCTACTTGGATAATTGCCATTCTTAATTTTCTTTCTAAATCAAGATCAATTATCTCTTGTTTCAATTTAGCTAATTCTTGTTTAGCTAACTCTTTACCGCTTAATATTTGCATGATAATTCCTCCTCATATTTTTTAAGTTCATCTGTATATTTTTCTAATTTTGCTTTTTCAACAGCAACTTTATCAGCAGGAGCTTTTGAAACGAATCTTTCATTATTTAAAAGTTGCTCTGCTCTAGCTATTTCTGCTTTAACAAAATTAATTTTTTCTAAAAGGAGCTCTTTATTTCTTTGTTTTGTTTCATCTGATTGTTTTATGAATAAAACATTGTCATTTAGTGCTATTAAGCAATCGTTATTATCTTCGTATAAAGCAAATACCATTTTGTTAATTGTCTCAATAGCAACTTGTGGAACATCGTTTTTAAGTGAATAAATAAGAAGTTCTTTTTTAGAAATTTGATTATTTTCACGATATTTTCTAAGTTCAGTTACAACTTCAATAACTGTGTTTATATAATCGGTCGAATGATCATCTTCAAATGTAGGTCATAATTGTTCTAATAATTCTGCATTAAAGATTTCTGAATATAACCTGTCTGTTATGAATGGTAAGAATGGATGAAGCACAATTAAAGTTTTTCTTAATACTTCAAGAGCTGATTTTTTAGAATATGAACTCTTTAAGAATTCAACGTATCATCCACTAAGATCTGTGAAAATAAATTTGTAGATTTCTGAACCAATGATTGAAAACTCATAGTTATCAATAAGTGAATCGATCTTAACTGATAAGTTTTTAAGTTGATTTAATATTCACTTATCTGCATCAGTAGCTTCATTGTTATTATCTTCTAGTTCATTAATATATCTAGCAATGTTTCATAACTTGTTATTAACTCTTCAAGCAGCTTCAACTTTATCGTCTGAGAATTTAATATCTAAACCTGGTGTTGTGTTTGTGATTAAGAATCATCTTAAAGCATCTGAACCATATTTATCAACCATATCCATAGGGTCAACACCATTGTTTAATGATTTAGACATTTTTCTACCTTGTGCATCTCTAATAAGGCCGTGAAGTAGTAATCTATCAAATGGTTTTTGACCTGTAAATTCAAGTCCAAAGAAGTACATTCTAGCTACTCAGAAGAAAATAATGTCATAACCTGTAACTAAAAGAGATGTTGGATAATATCTTTTTAGTTTTTCATCGGTTTGAGGTCATCCTAAGAACACAAATGGAGCAAGTCCTGATGAGAATCAAGTATCTAGAACATCTGGATCTTGAACTCATCCTTCACCTGGTGAATCAACTTGAACTTTCATATTACCATCTTGGTCATATCAAGCAGGAATTCTGTGTCCTCATCAAAGCTGTCTAGAAATTGTTCAATCATAAACATTTTCCATTCATTGACGCATAGTTAATTCAAAACGTTTTGGATAGAACTTAACAGCTTCTGGAGAATCTAAATCTTTTAAGATTAAATCTCTGAAGTGTTCCATTTTAACAAATCATTGTGGTAGCACTAAAATTTCAACTGGTGTTTTAGATCTATCTGAAATACCAACATTTGAAATTGTTGTTTCAACTTTTTGAATATAACCATTATCTTGTAAGAATTGAGCAATCTTCTCTCTTGCAACAAATCTTTCTAAACCGTGGAATTCAGGTAATGCAGGATAGTTAATTAAACCATCTTTTGAAATTGTTTCATTAATTTCAAGATTGTGTTTTTTTATAATATCAATATCAACTTCAGCGTGTGCACTAAGTTTCATTAATCCTGAACCAAAGTCAATATCAACATATTCATCAGGTATGATTGGTAATTCTTTTTTAGTAATTGGGTGAATTACAACTTTTCCTTCTAAATCTTTGTATCTTGAGTCATTTGGATTAAATACAACAGCAACGTCGCTTAATAAAGTTTCAGTTCTAACAGTAGCAATTGTCAACACATTGCTTGAACCCTTAATTGGATAATTGATGTAGTACATTTTTTGCTCTGTAGGTTCATTATTAACTTCAATGTTTGATAAAGCAGTTTGTAACTTAACATCTCAGTTAATTGCTTTAACACCTTTGTAAATGAAACCTTTGTTGTATAAGTCGATGAAAACTTTTGAAACAGCTTCATTAGCTTCTGCATCAAGTGTGAATCTTTCAGCTGAATAATCAAGTGCTAGACCAATTTTTGATCATTGTTGTTTAAATAAGTTTGCATATTCATCTTTTCATTCTCAAATCTTATCAACGAAAGCTTCTCTGCCTAAATCGTGACGAGTTTGACCTGTTGATTGGAATAAAACATCCTCAACTTTTGATTGTGTAGCAATTCCAGCGTGATCCATACCTGGAACTCACATAACATCAAAACTATTAAGTTTCTTATATCTTATAATTGTGTCAGGTATATAAACATCAAGTGCATGACCTAAATGTAGCTTACCAGTTACGTTTGGTGGTGGTAACAAAATAGTGAAAGGTTTTTTATCTAAATCATGAGTTTGAAAATATTTCTTAGCTTGTCATTTTTTATCAATGTCTTTTTCAACTAGCGTGTGATTATATATTTTGTCCATTAATACCTCCGTTAAATAATTTCAAGGTATTTTTACTTAAAAAAATATCTATATAAATAATTATTAAAATTATAATAAATTTTGCTAAAATTCCTTGCCCCTTTTACTGTTAGCACATAAGTGAAAAAATAAAATGTTTATAAAACAATATAGTAAAATTTAATTGTATGAAGATAATTAGCACAAATAAAAAAGCTCATCACAACTATGAAATTATTGATAAATATGAAGCAGGAATTGAATTACTTGGTTGAGAAGTAAAATCAGCTAGAGCTAATTCAATTGACATTTCAAATGCATTTTGTTCAATTTACAAAGGTGAAATGTATCTTAAAGGAGCTTACTTCAAGCAATATATGCACGTAAAAGCTGATGAGTTTAGAGATAGAAAATTACTTCTTCATAAAAATGAGATTCGTAAGATTAAATTTGCTACAGAATCACAAAGTCTTACTATCATACCTTTAAAAATGTACTTTAATTCTTCATCAAGAATTAAAGTAGAAATAGCTTTAGCTAAAGGTCTTAAAAAGTATGATAAAAGACAACAAATCATTAAAGACGAAGTTAATAAAAAACTCAATAAGCTAATTAATTCATATAAATAATCATTATGGGGATATAATGGTTTCGACATACTTTGGGGTGTTGTTGTTGCAGTAGTGTGGTAGACTATAATTACTTCTAGACTTTCTTAAATGGAAACGCTAAAAAAGAAAACAAAGTTTCAAACTTTGCAATGTTCTCAATGAACAACTTAAACCCAGTTTTTGCTTAATTAAATGTAATCTGGTGACTTTAATGTAGCTCCTTTCTATATTAAAGTCGGTCTTAAGAGGATAGCATTAGCTTTGGCAAACTAATGTGAAATTCAGCCAAACTGTTTAATATTTTTCGAATACTTTATCATTAAAACAGTTGTCAAAAGTATTCTAAACTGTAGGCGCAGCAACATGCTCAATTTGTGGACAGGGGTTCGATTCCCCTTATCTCCACCATTAGCCGCTTTAGTTCTAGTGGTAAAACAGTTGACTCGTAACCAACCATCATGAGTTCGATTCTCATAAGCGGCACCATTAGATTAATCTATTTAAACATCATGACTATTGAAGTTGTGATTTTTTTAATGTCTTTTTTTAAAACAATCAATAAGTACCTACCTTTTTCGGAATTTACTTACATTTTTTAGAATAAGGATAGATAGCAAAGTTATTTACTGTAATTATTAAAAGGAATGTATGAAAATATAACTAAAATATTAATTACATTTGGTGCAATATCATCTATTGTTGCTGCAACAACAATTTCGATATCTTGTGGTTAAAGATACCAACAAGTTGGCTAATAGCTAAAACAAAGACAAGGTCGTAAAAGAGTTCAATGAGTGCGACCTTTTTAGCTATTTGCTTGATTTTGTTCATATTCCTTCTTTTGTGTAAATTACATTGTTTAAATAGTTTATATATTTTGCAAAAAGTTAAAATTTAGCAGTTATTTTAATCAAATTTTAATGTTTTGATAAAGAAGGCTAAAATATAAAACACCTTAGCAATAGCTAAAGTGCTTTATATGTTTAATTGAATTTAGAAATTATAATTCGTTAATTGTTCCACCTAATTTAGCAAAAGCTTCTTTAGCTGATGCTGATGCTTTGTGTACATCGATTGTTAATTTCTTTGTTAATGTACCATTTCCTAATAATTTAACAGGCATATTTCTTTTAATTAAGTTTACACTGAATAAAGCTTCGATTGTGATTACATCACCGTCGTTAAATCTTGTTTCTAAATCAGCAAGGTTGATTACTTGGTATTCAACGTGGTTAACATTGTTAAATCCACGTTTTCCGATTCTACGGAATCATGGTGTTTGACCCCCTTCGAATCCTAATCTGTGACCTTTACGTTTGTTTTGACCTGATTGTCCTTTACCAGCTTGTTTACCTTTTCCGGCAGCGTGTCCTCTACCTTTACGGTGTTTTTCTGGTCTTGAACCTTCTGTGAATTTTAAAGTATTTAATTTAATTGCCATATTATAAATCCTTAACTTCTTTGTCTCTGATTTCAGCGATTTCTTCAACAGTTCTCATGTTTAATAATGCTTT
The DNA here is from genome assembly GCF_034863345.1 of Mycoplasma sp. 1232. Lineage (NCBI taxonomy): Bacteria > Bacillati > Mycoplasmatota > Mollicutes > Mycoplasmatales > Mycoplasmataceae > Mycoplasma > Mycoplasma sp. 1232. The sequence goes on along the minus strand of NZ_JAYFFB010000005.1, from coordinate 23,223 downwards.
AACTGTAGCTTTAACAACGTTTGCTTTTGAACGAGATCCATATGTTTTTGTAACGATATCTGTGTATCCAGCTAATTCAACAACAGCACGAACTGTTCCTGAAGCAATAAGTCCTTTTCCTTTTGGAGCAGGTTTTAAAATTACTTTAGATGCTAAGAATTTAGCAGTAATTTCATGTGGAACTGTACCATTAACTACTGGTACTGAAACAAGGTTGTTTTGTGCATCTTTAACAGCTTTCTTGATAGCATCTGGAACTTCGTTTGCCTTACCGTGTCCAAATCCTACAAGACCTTTTTTGTTTCCAACTACAACAAAAGCTGAGAAGCTGAATCTTCTTCCACCTTTAACAACTTTTGTAACACGAGCAATGTCAACTACTTTTTCTGAGAATTCTGATTCGAATTTAGGAGCTGCTTGACGTGGTCTTCTGTTCATTGGTTTTCTGTTTGCACGTTCTTGTTTGTTTTCTGTAGCTTCTGATTTAACTGTTCTTGGTCTTCTTGCTGTAACTTCTTTTGTTCCAGCTTCTAATTTAACTTCTTTTTTGTTTTCCATTAGAATTTAACTCCTTGTTCTCTTACTGCTTCTGCGAATGCTTTAACACGTCCATGGTAGATGTATCCACCACGGTCAAAAACGATTTCTGTAATACCTAATTTGTTAATTTTTTCACCCATTAATTTACCTAATTCTGATGCTGCAGCAATGTTTCCTGAGTATTTTTCATTTTTAAGTGTTGAAACACTTGCTAATGTAACACCTTTTGTGTCGTCGATTAATTGAGCATAGAAGTTTTGGTGTGATTTGAATACATTTAAACGAGGTTTTGTAGCTGTACCGCTAATGTGTTGACGTAAACGAACATGTTTAACTTTTCTAGCTGCGTTTCTTGATTTTGCTTTCATTTTATTCACCTAGCAACTCCTAAATTATTTAGAAGCTGTTTTCCCTTCTTTACGTCTAATTTTTTCACCTTTGTAAGAAATACCTTTACCTGAGTACACGTTAGGTTTTCTGATTGCTCTAACTACTGAAGCAAATTGTCCAACTTGCTCTTTGCTAATTCCAAATACTGAAATTTCTGTAGGTTTAGCAACTGTAACTTTTAATTCTGATGGAACTTGTTTTGAAACTGGGTGTGAGTATCCAGCGTTAACTACAAGTTCATTTCCTCTAAGTTCAGCTTTGTACCCAACCCCTTTGATTTCTAAATCAATTTGGAACCCTTCTGAAACTCCCTTGATCATGTTTGCGATAAGAGCGTTTGTTGTTCCATGTAATTGTTTTGTTTGTTTGTTTTCATTTGCACGTACTGTTGTAACTTGGTTGTTTTCTACTTGTACTTTGATTAATGGACTAAATGTTCTTTCTAATTTTCCGTGTTTTCCTGAAACTGTAACTGTGTTACCGTTAACTGAAACTTCTGTTCCAGCAGGAATAACTAAAACTCTATTTCCAACACGAGACATACTAATTATCAAATGTAAGCGATGATTTCACCACCAACATTAGCCTCCTTAGCTTGTTTTCCTGTCATTAATCCTTTTGAAGTAGAGATGATTACTGTACCGTAACCTGATAAAACACTAGGAATTTCATCTGCTTTAACGTAAGTTCTAAGACCTGGCTTAGAAACTCTTTTAAAGTCAACGATAGCTTGTTTGTTTTTCTTGTATTTTAATGTAACTACTAATTCTTTGTTTACACCTTCACCTGAAACTATGTAAGATGCAATGTACCCTTCTTCTAAAATTAACTTAACAATAGCTTCTTTTTTAGTTGAATATGGAATTGAAACAGTTTTATGTTTTCTAATGTTAGCGTTTTTGATTCTAACAACTAAATCTGAAATTGGATCTGTAATAAACATAATTATCAACTCGCTTTCTTCATACCTGGAATTTTACCTTCGTGTGCAAGGTTTCTAAAGCAGATACGACATACTTTGTATTTTCTTAAAACTGAGTGTGGACGTCCACATAATTCACAACGTGTGTAAGCACGTGTTGAGAATTTAGGGTGACGTTTAGCTTTTGCGATTAATGCTTTTCTTGCCATAAACTATTTAGCTCCTTTTTTTTCGAATGGTACACCAAGTGCTTCTAATAATGTTTTAGCTTCTTGGTCAGATTTAGCTGAAGTTACAATAATAACGTCAAGCCCTTTGATTTTACGGATTTTGTCAAATTCGATTTCTGGGAAGATGATTTCTTCTTTAATTCCTAAGTTGTAGTTACCTCTTCCATCGAAAGCTTTTGGATTAGCTCCACGGAAGTCACGAATACGTGGCATTGCAACATTGATTAATTTATCTAAAAAGTCTCACATTCTTTCTCTACGAAGTGTAACTTTTCCACCCATAGGCATACCTTCACGAAGTTTTCATGAAGCGTTTGATTTTTTAGCTGTTGTTTGGTATGGTTTTTGAGAAGAGATTAATGTTAACTCATTTAAAACTTCTTCAATAGCTTTTGAGTTGTTGATTTCTTTTCCAGCTGTCATGTTTAATACAACTTTTTCGATTCTTGGAACTTCCATTGATGATTTGTATTGGTATTTTTCTTTTAAAGCAGGAACTGCTTTTTCTAAATAAACATTTTTTAACATACTAGATTTCCTTTTGTGTTCTTTTTGCGATTCTTACTTTTTTACCTTTGTCATCAATTTTGTATCCGATTTTTGAGATTTGTGCTGGTTTATCTTTTGTAGCTTTTTTAACTAAATATGCAACATTTGAAACGTGGATTGGAGCTTCTTTTTCTGAAATTGAACCATCTTGGTTTTGGTGTGAAGGTTTGTTGTGTTTTTTAACAATATTTACACCTTTAACGATAACTTTGTTTTCTGAACGTAAGATTTTTTCGATTTGACCTGTTTTTCCTTTATCTTTACCGGCAATAACCATAACTTCATCATTAACTTTGAATTTGATTTTGTTCATAACTTATCTCCTTATAAATAAATTAAAGTACTTCAGGTGCAAGTGAAACGATTTTTGGGTATTTTTCTCTAATTTCACGAGCAACAGGTCCGAACACACGTGTTCCACGTGGTGTTCCATCTTCTTTTAAAATTACAACTGCGTTATCATCAAAACGAATGTATGTACCATTGTCACGGTGAATTCCGTAAGCTGAACGTACAACTACTGCTTTAACAACTTGCCCTTCTTTAACCATACCGTTTGGAATAGCTTTTTTAACTGAACATACAATAACATCACCAATGTTTGCTGTTTTTTTCTTTGACCCACCTAAAACACGAATAACACCGATTTCTTTAGCACCTGAGTTATCAGCAACGTTTGCTCTAGATAATTCGTGAATCATTAGTTATTTCCTTCGATTGCAGTTTGTTTAACTTCTACTAATCTGAAGTGTTTTGTTTTTGATAATGGTCTTGTTTCCATAATAACAACGATGTCACCTAATTTAGCAACATGGTTTTCATCATGAACAGCAAATCTTTTTGTTGATTTGTAACGTTTTGAATATAATGGGTGTTTTTTGTATGTGTCAACTGCTACGATGATTGTTTTTGCTGTCTTACCAGCAGAAACAACTGTTCCAACTAAAGTTTTTCTTGAGTTTCTTTCCATAATTATTTAGCTCCTTTTTTTTCATTTAAAGCTGTTTTAACTTTAGCAATGTCTTTTCTAATGTTTGCAATTTTGTGTGTTTCTTTTAAATCACCTGTAACGTTTTGATATCTTAAAGTAAATAATTCTGCTTTAAGTTGTTCAACTAATGTGTTTAATTCATCAACTGATTTGTTTTTTAATTCTTTGTAAAGCATTATTTATCTCCTTCTTCTCTTTTGATAATTTTTCATTTAACAGGTAATTTGTGACCAGCTAATCTTAAAGCGTCTCTTGCTACATCTTCTGCAACACCTGACACTTCGAACATAACTGTATTAACTTTAACTGCTGTATATCATAATTCAGGAGTACCTTTTCCTGATCCCATACGTACACCAATTGGTTTAGATGTTTTAGCAAAGTGAGGGAAAATACGGATAATAACTTCCCCTTCACGTCCCATTCTACGTGTAGCAGCAATACGAGCTGATTCAATTTGACGAGCTGTTACTCAAGCAGATGTTACAGCTTGTAAACCAAATTCTCCAAAAGAAACTTTGTTTCCTTTTGTTGCTTTACGTTTGTCGTGTCTTTGAATGAATGGTTTTCTGTATTTGGTTCTTTTTGGTTGAAGCATTATTTATCCCCTTCCAATTTTTCACCTAATGATACTCAAACTTTAACACCAATTGCACCGTATGTTGTTCTAGCAGTAGCTGTAGCGTAATCAACATCTTGTCTTAATGTGTGAAGTTTCATTTCTCCTTCTGAGTACCCTTCTGTTCTAGCCATATCAACTCCGTTTAAACGTCCTGAAACAGCTGTTTTGATACCTTTAGCACCAGCACGCATTGCATTTCTAATAGCAATTTTTTGTGCTGAACGGAAACTTTCACGGTTTTCTAATTTTGTTGCAATCATTTCTGCAAGTAATTTTGCATTTAAATCTGGATTTTTAAGTTCTAAAACTTGAACATTTAAGTTTAAGTTTTTGTTTTTAATAAATTTTGATAATGCTAATGTTAAGTCTTGAATATTTTTACCTTCAGCACCTAACATAGCAGCTGGTTTAGCTGTGTGAACTAAAACTGTAACTTTGTTGTTTGCGTTACGTTTTACTTCAACTTTACCAATTTGGTATTGACGTACTAATTTATCAAAGAATTTGTAGATTTTAGCATCTTCAACTAAGAATGAACCAAAGTTAGCTTTTTCTGCAAATCATTGTGAGTTGTGAGCTTTTGAAATTCCGTAACGGAAACCATTTGGATTAACCTTTTGTCCCATATTAATTTCTCTCCTCTAATGTGATTGATAAATTTGATGTACGTTTTAAGATAGAGTAAGCTCTACCTTGGCTTCTTGGTTGGAATCTTTTAAGAGTCGGACCTTCATTTACATAAACTTCTTTTACGAATAATTTTGTAGCATCTAAACCATGGTTGTGTGTTGCGTTAGCAACAGCTGAGTTTAATAACTTGATGAAAATAGGAGCTGATTTTTTGTTTGTGTTGTGTAATAACCCTAAAGCAACAGTTACATCTTTACCTCTAAATAAGTTTGCAACTAATTTAGCTTTAGATACACTAACTCTTTGCAATTTAACGTGAGCTTTTGCTTGTTGTTTTTGCATTATTTCTTCTTCCCTTTATCTGCACCGTGACCAGAGAATGTTCTAGTTGGTGAGAATTCTCCTAATTTGTGACCTACCATGTCATCTGTAACGTAAACTTCAACAAATTGTTTTCCGTTGTGAACTGCAAATGTTAATCCAACGAAGTTAGGGAAAATTGTTGAACGTCTTGATCAAGTTTTAATTGGTTTTTTAGGCGCTTTTCCCTCAACGATAGCATCTACTTTTTTAAGTAAATGGTCATCTGCGAATGGACCTTTTTTAAGACTACGTGCCATTATTTAGCATCCTTTCTTCTTCTTAAAATAAGTTTATTTGAAGATTTCTTAGTTTTTCTTGTTTTAACTCCAAGAGCTTTTTTACCTCATGGTGTAAGAGGAGCTTTACGACCAACTGGTTGTTTACCTTCCCCTCCTCCATGTGGGTGATCTACTGGGTTCATTACTGATCCACGTACTGTAGGTCTAATACCTTTGTGTCTGTTAATTCCAGCTTTACCAATATTTACTAATAAGTGTTCTTCGTTTCCTACAACACCAATTGTTGCACGGCAACGAGCTAAGATACGACGTGTTTCACCAGATTTTAATCTTAACACTACGTATTTTCCATTGTCATCTTTACCAAGGATTTGAGCTGATGTACCTGCACTACGTGCAATTTGTCCTCCAGCACCTGGTTGCATTTCAATATTGTGTACAAATGTACCTTCAGGAATGTTTGAAAGTGGTAATGTGTTACCAACAATAATATCTACGTTGTCTCCTGAAACAACTTTTTGTCCTAATTTAATACCTTTAGGAGCTAAAATGTATCTTTTTTCTCCATCTGCATATACAACTAAACTAATGTTTGCTGATCTGTTTGGATCATATTCAATAGTTTTTACTGTAGCAGGGATGTTATCTTTATTACGTTTAAAGTCTACAAGTCTGTAGAATCTTTTAACACGTCCTCCATGATGTCTAACAGTAATTTTACCTTGGTTGTTACGTCCAGCATGATTTTTTAAATTCACTAAAAGTGATTTTTCTGGAGCGTGACCTGATAAGTTTTGTCTGTAATCAAGAGTAGACATGTTTCTACGACCATTTGTAGTTGGCTTAAAATGTTTAATAGCCATTTGTCTTCTCCTTTGCTTAAAAATATTTGGGGATTTGCAAGATTATCTTTTAAGCAACTATCTAAAACCCCTTAACTAATTGTTTGATTTGAACATAAAGTTCATCGGATTTAATTATTCTCCACCAACTTTACGTTTTGTAGTAGTTTTCTTAACTGCTGTGTTTGCTTTTTTAGCTGTTGTTTTTTTAGCAGCTAATTTAGCAGCGGCTTTTTTCTCAACTTCTGAAGCTTTAGAAGCTTTTGCTTTTTTAGCTTCATCTGCTTTAGCTTTAGTTTCAGCTAAAACTGCTTCTTCAGCGTCTGATGGAACATAGTTTAATGTTGAACCTTCTTTTAAAGTAACCATAGCTTTTTTGTAACGGTTTGTAAATCCGTGGAAACGTCCTACGTTTTTAGCTTTTTTATCAACTTTGATTGTTCTAACTTTGTCAACTTTAACTTGGAAAATTGTTTCAACAGCTTGTGCAATTTGGAATTTGTTTGCGTGGAAGTCTACTTTGAATGTGTAAACACCTTTAGCTCTTTGAATGTCTGATTTTTCAGTTAAAACTGGAGCTTTAATGATTCTTGTTAATTCCATTATTTAATTCTCCCTTTTAATAATTCAAGACTTTCGTTTGAAACAATCATAACGTCAGCAGCAATAGCAGCTTCAACTGTTAATGAGTTAGCTTTAACAACTGTAACGTTTGGTAAGTTTCTAACTGATTTGTAAACCATTGTGTTTTGTGTAACAACTAAAACATGTTTTAAGTTTGCTACTTGTAATTCAGCTAATTTAGCAGCAACTGTTTTTGTTGAGATTGTGTCTAATGCTAAATCATCAACGATAACAGCTTGATCTTGTGCTAATAATGTTAAAGCTGAAATAAATGCACGGAATTTAACTTTCTTATTAACTTTAAGTGAGTAGTTTCTGTTTGGTTTAGGTCCGAATGCTCTTCCCCCTCCAACTCAGATTGGTGAACGCATAGAACTGTGACGTGCTCTACCTGTTCCTTTTTGTCTTCAAGGTTTTTTACCTGAACCACTTACTTCTGAACGGTTTTTAACTTTGTGTGTCCCTTGTCTTCTTGATGCTCTCTCTGATAAGATTGAGTCAAATACTGCTTGTTCATAAATTTTTTCACTAGCAAATAATTGTGCTGGTAAATCTGCTTTATGAGCAACTTTAGCAACGTTTTTGTCTTTTTGAACTGTAACTTTAGCTGATTTTGTAGCAGCTGGTTTTGTTGAAGCTTTTTTAGCTGGAGCTGATTTAGGAGCAGCTTTTTTAGCTGTTGTAGATTTTTTAACTGTTTCTGCCATAAATTATTCTCCTTTGTTTGCTTCTGCAGCATCAATTAATTCTTGTAATTGTTGTGCGTTCATTCCAACTGTAACTTCAATGTTGAATTTTTTAGCTTTTTCAATAAGTTCGTTCATTAACATAGCTTCTTTAACGTTTACTAATTTAATTTCTTCACGGCTTGGTAATCCTTTAACCGCTTCTTTTACTACTACGAATGATTTTTTAGGTCCTGGAATTGAACCTTTGATTAATAATAAGTTGTTTTCTACATCTACTTTAACAACTTCTAAGTTTTGAACTGTTGTTTTAACATGTCCAAGGTGTCCTGGCATTGTCATACCTTTGTAAACACGGTTACCTGAGATATCCCCAAGTGATCCTGTTTGTCTAATAGGTTGAGATCCTCCACCTCCACCGTGAGATTTAGGTCCGATGTGTTGGTTATGTCTTTTGATTGTACCAGCGAACCCTTTCCCTTTTGATGTACCTGTAACGTCTACAAGTTCACCTGCTTTAAAAATGTCAGCTTTAATTAAATCTCCAAGTTCGTATCCTGACATATCACGAACTTCTTTAACGAAGCGCTTAGGTGTTGTTGAAGCTTTAGCAAAGTGACCGATTTCAGGTTTGTTTGCTCTACTTGCTTTTTTATCAGCTGTAGCAAGTTGTGTCGCAACGTAACCATCTTTGTCGTTTGTTAAAACTTTTGAAACAACATTTGGTTGTACTTCGATTACTGTAACAGGAACACTTTTTCCTGATTCAGTAAAGATTTGAGTCATACCAACTTTACGTCCTAAGATTCCTTTCATATTGTCTCCTTAAAAATTGGGTATTAAATTTGATTATTTAACTTTAACTTGAATATCCACACCAGCTGGTAATTCAAGTCTTTGTAATTGATCTTGAGTTTTAGCAGAAGGATCGGTAATTACAACTAATCTTTGGTGTGTTCTGCTTTCGAATTGTTCACGGCTTTTCTTGTTAACGTGAACAGATCTTAAGATAGTAATTTCATCTCTTTTTGTAGGTAAAGGAATTGGTCCACTTACTTTAGCATCTGTTGCTTTTGCAATTTCGTAAATTCTTTTTGCAGCAGCATCAACTAATGCATGGTCAAACCCTTTAACTTTGATGTTTAACTTACTCATTGTTGTCTCCTTTGTTCTTGATTTTGAACATAGCTCCTTTTAAAAACCCAACGTGTCCTCAACAACATTTTGGCACGTTGGCAACCTTAAAATTCATAGCTATAGTTGCTTATTGATTATATAGTAAAAATTAAAAAACAGAAACCGAAATTTCTGTTTTTATTTCTAGCAACTCCTCTCCGTGTATCAAGGAGCTTTTTCTTATGAAATTTTCTTTAAAATTCAGTTATTTAAAATCTGAAATGGAACGTATTCATAAGCTTTTTCTTGGATAGTTTGACCTTGTAATAACATCATTGTGGGAACCTTTAAAACTTGTCATTTTGTATTAGGAACTCTGAATAATTGAGCTTCTTCAGCATCCACATTAATGAAACGAATTCTATGATTTCCTTCATATTCTTTCGCAATTTCCTCTACAATAGGTCTCATCATTTTACAATCACCACATCATTGAGTAGTGAAATTTAAGAATATTAATTCGTTATCTTTATTAGCTTCAATTATTTTTTTAGCTTCTTCTCATTTTAAATTTTCAAACATATTCACCTCTAAACAGCTAAAAGTGATAAAGCAATCATAGGGTCTTTATCAGTTGCTTTAAATATTTTCTTTCTAATTGTTTTACGTAATTTTTCATTTAAATCATACATACGTTTGCAGCTATTTGATTTAACTACATCTATAACGATTTGTTTAATTAAGTTAGTCATTTGCTCTTGCTCAGAAATATCGATAACACCAACATAATTAATGTGTAATTGTCCTGTTAAGTTACGTGTTTTCGAATCGTACATAATATTGATTACAATAACACCTTCTCTACCTAAAAATTCTCTTTCAGAAATAACTTCAGATGAAATATCTCCAACTCCAAAACCATCAATAATAGTAGTTCCGACTTCTTTAACTTTTCCATTGTGACTAAATAATTTACCATCAATAAAGTGAGCTATTTTTCCATTCATTAAGACAAGTGTATTGATGTCTTGAACATTCTTAAGTTCATCATTAATGCAATCACTAGCTGAAACTAAATATCTGTATAAACCTTGAGCAGGCATGAATACATCTGGTTTAAGAACTTTTACAAGTGAAACTAAATCATCTCTTGTAGGCCTTACGTAGAAGAACATTTTTTCACTAATATCAAATAGGTTGTGCGTGATTTTAGCTATTTCATCCATTGTCTGTGCATAATCAGACTCAAGACCATTAACTGGTGGAGCCAACATAATTACAGTGTCACTAGGTTTAATTTTTAAATAAACGTCATTATTTTCTGTAATTCTATTGAAACGTGAATAAAGTCTTTCAGTTGATGCAGTAATTAAAACAATAGCATTTGAATGCTTATTAATTTGTCTGTGGTCAATTAATTTTGGTAATGGCACTACTGTTGAGAATTTAGAAATTAAATCTAATAAATCAGCATATGTTTTTCCGTATGGAACTACTGGCCTATTGTATTTGATTGCTAAATCTAAAACTTGTTGCAATGTAACCATTTCTTCACCATAGGCACCAATAATTATTTTTTCATCAGGATTTGCTTTCTTGAAAATATTATCAAGTTCGGTATATGCATTATATTTTTCAATTCCTCTACCTGAAACATTTGATTTACCAGCATCTGAAACGATAGCTACAATTTTTCTACCTTCAAAGTATTTTGCAAGTAATGGGAAGTAAACTTTTCCATAAATTCCTAAGTTACCTTCAACATAGTTAAACATAAATAAGTAGTCACCTGTTTTGGTTTGGAAGTTAAACCCAATGTTTCCAGGCATTGAACCTGTTAGTCCAAAAGGAACGATTGTTAAATCACCAAATTGAAGTTTTTGTCTAATAACTTGAACTTGTCCTTTTTTAAGTTGAATATCGTATTTTGTAATTCTGTCAATAACTAAAACTTGATTAAATGCAGAAGTATAGATTTTAAGGTTAGGAATTTTCATTAATAATCAAGGGATTGCACTGAATGTTTCATTCTTAATGTCTGTGATGAATAAACCTTTAATTCTGTCTTTGTTTTTGATTAAATAATCGAAATTTGGAATAAGTGTATTAACACCATTTGACATATTTAAAGGCACCTTAGCACCTGCATTAACTATAAAAATGTCATCATTATATTCAAAAACATAACAGTTTTTACCGTTTTCGTCTTGTCCTCCAAGAGCGAAAATATTTACATTTTCCATATTTTTCTCTCTTTCATTATGTATTATGTGTTTTAAAAGTAAGGAATAATTAGTTTGCTAATTAATTTTTTAATTATAGCAAATTGATTTTTTGAGGGTAAAAATAAAAACACCTAATACATAGGTGTTTTAGTAATTAATTACTTAATGCAAATTACTTAACAACGTGTTCTGTAATTTGATCGTTTTCAACAACTAAGAAAGCATCTCCTTGTTGAATTCCGTATGGTTCTAATGCTGAAACAGCATTTTCGTGATCTTGTTTTACAAGTGGGAATAATGATTCTGAATCAACTGAGTTTCATACTGATGAATATGAACCGAATGCATTGATTAATAATGGATCATTTACAATACCAATAACTGTTGAGTTAGGTCTGAATTTAGCAACTTCTTTTAATAAAGCTCCTGTTCTTGATAAAACAACAACATATTTGTATTTTCCTTCTTGTGCTTTTTGAGCTATTGAGTAAGCAATTTGTGAACGTTTGTTTGATTGATCTGAATTTTTTCAAACTTTTTCTAATTGAATTTCGTAGTAGTTTCTTGAGTAGAATTCTTTTTCTGCTCTTCTTGAAATAGCTGACATTGTTTTAACAGCTTCTAATGGGAATGAACCGTTTGCACTTTCTCCTGAAAGCATTGTTGAGTCAGCTCCTAATTCAACTGCGTAGTAAACGTCTGTAACTTCAGCACGTGTTGGGTGTGGTGAGTTTTCCATTGAGTCTAACATTTGTGTTGCAACGATAACTGGTTTACCAGCTTCACGACATTTTCTAATGAACATTTTTTCATAGTATGGAACATCGTAGTAAGGAATTTCTAATCCTAAGTCTCCACGAGCAACCATAATACCGTCTGATGCTTCAATAATTTCATCAATGTTTACACATCCTAAGTGTGATTCAATTTTTGAGAAGATTTGAATGTGTTTTCCACCGTTGTCATCTAATAATTTTCTTAATTCTTTAACATTTTTGGCTGAGTTAACGAATGAAGCAGCAACATAGTTAATTCCACTTTTAATTCCGAATTTAACGTCGTTGATGTCTTTTTCAGCTAAGAATGGTAATGAGAAGTCAACACCTGGTAAGTTAACACGTTTGTTTGTTTTTAATTTGTGTGTGTTTTCAGCTTTAACTTTTACGTAACCATTTCCAACTTCTGTAACTACTGTTGATAATTTACCATCATCAATTAAAACTTGGTTTCCAACAGATAAGTCTTGTGCCATATCATATGCAACTGTAATTTCTGTTGATGTACCTTCGTGTGAAAGATATTTATCTTGTGTTGTGTAGATGATCATTTCTGTACCTGATTGCACAACTTGAGCTCCATCTTTCATTTTTCCAATACGAATTTCAGGTCCTTTAGTATCTAACATAAGAGAAACTGGAACTTTTAATTCTTGTGAAACTCTTTTTCCTAATGTAAATTTATTTAATTGTTCTTCGTGTGAACCGTGGCTAAAGTTTGCTCTAATTGTTGTTACACCATTTTGAACTAATGATAATAACATATCATAGTTATCACTTGATGGACCAATTGTAGCAACTAATTTAGTTCTTTTATCAGTAATTTTCATATTGCTCCTAGTAATTAAATATATATTTAAAATATAAACATATTTTACAACATTTTTCAAGTTTTACCTTATGGTAGTTTGTAATTAGTTCTATATTTTTATTCCTATGCACAAGGAATAAAAAACACAATGTCCTAATTGTTAGAACATTGTGTACACAAATAATTTATTAAGCTTGTTGATTTAAAAATGAAACATCTTGACTAAGTTCAATTGTATTATCACTTGTTAATGCAAATATAGATTTAGCAGTTAAATCATCTTTTGTAGCTTTTAAAATGTTTTGATTGAATACTAAATGAACATTTAATGTGTTATCTGCCATTGTAATTGTTGATTGCGCTCAATCAATTGCAACTAAATCATTGACTTGTAAATCAAAGTTAGCTTTGATAAATTCAGGTTTAGTTTCTTCATTTAAAGTAGTTAGATAATCGTTTAATGTCTGAATAGATGAGTAGTTAGCTTTTAATTTTTCTTCATTTAATGTAAGTGATTTAGCAATTAATGTTGAATATTTATTATCTGCAGCAACTGTTGCAAATCCTGTTAACTCATAAACATATTGTTCAGTAGCTTCATTTTCACTATTTAGTTTCTTAAATTGTAAATATAAAGTTCCTGTTTCATCATTTGCATATGATGTAAATTCGATGTTTGACATAGTGTAGAAGATATTTTCAGTTGTTGCATCATCATTATAAACAAATGTAAATGATTTACCTGTGTCAGTTTTAGCAGCTTGTTCTGAAGTCATTACATTTTGAGTTTTAAGTTCTGATAATCATTTATCTTTGTTTCAATTTGTATCACCGATTTGAAGAATTGGAGAACTAGCAAATTCTGAAGCTAAATGAGTTGATTTATCTAATGAACCTGTTGAAACTAATGAATAATTTTCAATTGTCGGTCTAACAGCATCTAAGAATGATAAATCAACATTAGCATCAACTTTATTATTCTCTTCTAAATTAAACACTGATTGTGCACTTAAATTTTCTTTTGTAGCAGCTAATACATTTAAGTTGTATGAAATACTTAATTTCATTATTTTGTCCTCAAATGTAACTTGCAGACTGCTTCAATTAAAATCAGTCAATTTAGATGATTCTTTTGTTGAGAAATGATTTTTAATAAATTCAACTTTTTTATCTTGCTCTAAGGCTTCAAAGTGTGTTTTTAATGCGTCTGAAGATTTGAATTCTTTAAATAATTTTTCAGTATCAGCAGTTAATGTAGCAATCGTTAAATTAGCATATGGATTTTTAGTAGTCAATGTTGCAAAACCAGTTAATTCAAAAATGTGAGTTTTAACTGTATTTGCATTTTTATCTTTAACTAACATTTTAAGCAATAATGTACCTGTTAAATCGTTTGCATATGAAACAAACTCAATTCTATAACCTTGATCTCTAGCTTCTTGAGCAATCGCATTAAATACCATTCCATTGCTTGCTGTTAATTCAAATGACTTAATATTATCAACTTGATTTTTATCACTTTCAGTTTGGATTTTAGCAGCTGTAAGTTCTTTAATTCAAGCTGAATTATCTCATCTTGTTCCACTAATAGGAACTAATGGATTTGTTGCATATTCAGAAGCTAAATGTTTATCTTTAGTTAATGAGCCAGTAACATTTAGATTAAAATCTGCATAATCTATATTAGTTTTTTTCTTTGATTGTTTAATCAATAATGCTGATGTAGCTGCTATTCCACCAAGAACAACAACTGAACCACCTAAAAGTAATAATGGTTTTAATGTTTGTTTAGTCAATTTCATTTTCATCTCCTGAAAGAGTTTGTGTTAAATCATCACTAAGTTGCTCAATTCCGACTTTTTTTTCTGAAGAAACTAAGAAATACTCAAAGTTTCCAAGTTCATTACGTAAGCTTTTAATGTGATTTAATAGTTGGTTTTTGTCTTTTTGTTTAAGTTTGTCAGTTTTTGTGAAAACTAACTTAAAGTTTATATTATTTGATATTAAAAAATTTAATTCAGGAACGTCTGTATTAGTAATTCCGTGTCTAGAATCAATTAATAAGTAAACACATCTAAGGTTTTTTCTTTCAATTAAATATTCATAAATCATCTTAATCATTTTATCTTTTTGAGTTTGCGAAATTTTTGCGTAACCATAACCTGGTAAGTCAACTAAAACTGCTCCAAATTCATTTTCAAAATAGTTAATTAATTGTGTACGACCTGGTGTCTTAGATGTTTTTGCTAATTTCTTATTTTCAACAATTGCGTTGATTAATGAACTTTTTCCAACGTTTGAGCGACCTCAAAAAGCAACTTCATAATTTGGATGTTCGTATCAATTTGTCCTGTTTGTAGATGATTTAATAAATTTAAACATTGTCCTAAATTCCTTTTTTGTTTTGTTTTGCTTTTTCTATTTGTTCTTTATGCCGTTGTCTGATTTGAGTTGAAGAAATATTTGAGTTTTCATAATCAGGCATTATTATGATTGTTTCAAGATTATTATTTAAAGCATTATTTGCTGTAGCTAATTTTAGTTCATAATTAAAGTCGATTTGATTTCTAGCACTACGTACAAGTCATTTTGCATTTAATTGATGAGCTAAATCAGCTGTTAAATCAAAGTAGTTTTTTAAGACAACAACTTTATCGTTTTCTTGATATTTATTTTTAATTGCTTCAAAATTTTCTTCAATTCTTTCAATATTATCTTTATCAGGATTGTAAGTTACAACAACATAAAGTTTGTCAAAAAGCTCGGTAGCTTTTTGCACTATTGATTCGTGACCTTTATGAAATGGATCGAATGATCCAGGAAATAAAGCTATTTTAGTTTTGTTCATAAATTTTAATTGCGTTTCTTGCAATAACTAATTCTTCATTTGTTCTAATTACATAAACTGGAACTTCTGAATCAGGTGCAGAAATTAAAGCGAATTCACCAATTGGTCCATGGTTAACTTCTGAGTTTAATTTAATGTTTTTGAAGAATAATTTATCTGCAATCATTTGTCTAATAATAGGTGTGTTTTCTCCAATTCCAGCTGTGAAAACAAGCGCATCTGGTTTACCACCAATTTTGTTTGCATAAACTGCTACATAGTCAGCAATTTTTTGTGAGTAAAGTTCAAGTGCAAATTGTGCATCTACATTTCCATTGTTTGCTGCAGCGCAAATATCTCTCATATCTGAAGAAATTGTAGAAACACCTAAAAGACCACTTTGTTTATTTAAAATATCAGTGAATTGATTGATATCTAAACCTGATTGGTTCATAACAAATTGATGAATTGAAGGGTCAATGTCACCACTTCTTGTTCCCATCATTATTCCAGCTAATGGTGTAAGTCCCATTGATGTGTCAAATGATTTTGAATCCTTAACAGCACATAATGAACCACCGTTTCCTAAGTGCATATTAACAAATGTTACAGTTTCTTTGTCTAAGATTTGACCGAGTTTTTCTGTAATGTATTGGTGTGAAATTCCGTGAGCACCATATCTTTTGATTTCGTATTTTTCTACTAATTCTTTTGGTAATGCATATGAGCTATTTACTTTGTTAATTGTTGTATGGAATGCTGTATCGAAGTCACCTGATAATTTAGCGTGTGGGAAAACTTTTCTAAATCCGTAAATTGATTGGACTGCTCCTGGGTTATGTAATGGCGCATAAATTGCAACTTTATCTACAATGTTAATTACTTCATCTGTGATTTTTGCTGTATTGTTAAAGTATGTACCACCTTGAACAATTCTAAATCCAATGTATTCAATTTCTTCTGGTTGGTGGATTAAGTTAATTTCTTCCATTAATTCATATAATTTGTTAACAGCGACTTCGTGATTTGGCATTGCTACTGTTTTTTCAAATTTTTGACCATTGAATTTAATTGAAATAGCTCCCTCAGGTAATGTAATTCTTTCAGCAATACCACTAGCTATTAATTCTAATGATTCTTTATTAAATAAACTTAATTTAATTGAGCTACTTCCTGCATTGATTACTAAAACTTTTTTATTCATTATTACTCCTTGTTTGTGATTAAAATCGAAATAAGAATTGTTCCTATTATATCTTTTGTTGTTGCTCCCCTTGATAAGTCTGCAACGGTTTGATTAAATCCTAAAACAAAAGGACCATACGCATTGAATTTACCTAACTGCTGAATAAATTTGTAAGATATATTAGCTGAATTTAAATCAGGAAATACAAATACATTAGCATCTTGGTAATTGAATAAATCTTTTTTCTCTCTTATTTTGTTATTTAACGCTGCATCAACTTGAACTTCACTTGCATACACATTTTCGTGTGGATATTTTTCTGAAAACAATTTTGCTGCATTTGACATTTTTAAAGCTTGTGCACTTGAGTTTGAACCATTTGTTGAAAAGGCCATAAATGCACCAGTTGGTTTATCAAGAACTTTTTTGCTAAAGTCCATAGCATTTTTAGTTATATCAACTAATTGTTCTTCAGTTGGTTCAATAATAAAAGAAGGATCAGAAACTACATAAGTTTGTGATTTTTTATTAAGCACCATTGCTGATGAAATTGTGCTTGTTGTTTTATCTAAAACCCTTAGAGCACTACGATAAAATGATTTTGAAGTTGTGTTATATCCTCCAACGACAACGTCATATTTTTGTGTTTTAGCAATGTACATACCAACGATGTTTCTAGTGTTTGAATCAAACTCAAGGTCAAGTTGATTTAAATCTAAATTAGGTTGTTTTTTTAATCTAGATTGTATGTAGTTTTGCTTAACTTTTTGGATTTCGTCAAATGAGACAAAAACATCGTGTTTATCATTTGAGTTTTTAAATGATAAGTAGTTGATTATGATGTTTTTATTGAGCATTAATTTGTTTATTCAGAACCTTTGAGAAGGTGAATAAGTATCTAGTAAAAGCACTGTGTATTGGTGCTTTTTGTGTTTAATTTTTCAAAATATTGAGTGTAAAAGCATAGTATCCTTTTTAGTTTGTTATATTATACCAATAGTTTAGTTTTATGTTAATTGTATATAACTAAGTTATTTAGTGTTAAATAAAAAAATATCAGTTTGAATGTAAACTGATATCTATATATAAAACTCATATTTATTATTAAAAAGTAAAGATTAAACTAATTCAATAATTGCCATACGTGTTGAATCACCTTGACGACGAGGTAATTTAATAATTCTTGTGTATCCACCGTTTCTTTGTGAGTATTTTGGTGCAATATCATCAAATAAGTATGATAATACAGCTTTACCATCTTTAGTTTTAATTGGACGTAAGAAACCTGCAACAGCACGTCTGTTTGCTAATGTAGGGTTTTTAGCTTTTTGAATCATTTTTTCAGCGTGTCTTCTTAATTCTTTTGCTCTTGTTAAAGTTGTAACAATTCTTCCGTTTACGTATAATTCACTAACAAGTGAACGCATCACACCGTTTCTTCATTTAGTGTCACGTGAATAGATTTGTGTTGGGTTTGCCATATTACTCATCTCCTTCTCTTAATTCAAAACCGTAATCTTTAACTTTATCAATGATTTCTTGAATTGATTTTCTACCTAAGTTCTTTGTTTGCTCTAATTGTGAAACTGTAAGTTCTCTAATTTGTGATAATTTAGTTTTCTTAATTTTTCTAAGTGCATTAGCTGAACGAACTGATAAGTTCATTTGTGAAATATCGATGTCATCTTCTTGTTTTTCTTCTGGTTTTTCAACGATTTCTTCAAAGATATCAACTTTCATTTTATCTGTGTCTCCGATTACTTCAAGAAGACCAATTAAAATGTCAGCCGCTTGTCTAAGAGCATCTTTTGCATCTACTGTTCCATCTGTTTCAATGTTAAACTCAAGTTCTTCTTCAATTCTGTTTGAAGCTGAGTTCATTTCTTTGATGTTGTAGTAAACTTTTTTGATTGGTGAGAAGTTTGAATCAACTGCGATAAATTCACCTTTTTTAATGTCACTCATTGGAGCTAAATCATCTTTTTTACGTTTAGAAATGTAAGCTTTGTTTTCATCAAATGAAACAAATCCACGTCCTGAACGTAAGTAAATTTCAACATTAAGAGCCTTAGCATTCATAACTGTAGCTAACTTAATGTTTGTATCAATAACTTGAACACCTGGGTGTGAAACTACTTTAAGTGATCTTGAAGTAACTTCTCCAGGAGCTTCTGATTGTAATGTAACTTTTACAATTTCGTTGTCTTTAACAACGTTAGGGTTGTAAGCAAAACGAACTTTACGTAAATTCATTAATAAAGTAATAACATCTTCTGTAACATCTTTGATTGTTTGGAATTCATGATCAACACCTTCGATTTTAACTGCAAATGGTGCTAATGATGAAATTGTTGATAATAATGTTCTTCTTAAAGGAACAGCTAATGTATTACCAAAACCTCTTTCAAGACCTCTTAATACAAAAGTTGTTTCAGCAACATCATCTCTTTTGTGGATTACAGGTTTATCTAAGTAAACCAATTTTTTCATTTTTTCCATTGTTTACCTCTTTTGAATTATTTTTTCATACGTTCACGTTTTAAGATACGTTTTGGTGGTCTTGTTCCGTTGTGTGGAACTGGTGTAACATCTTTGATTTCTGTTACTGTAATACCGCTAACTTCGATTTGTTTTCTAGCAGCATCTTTTCCAGCTCCAAGACCTTTTAATTCAACTTTAACTGTTTTGATTCCGTGTTCTTTAGCAGCTTCAGCAGCAGCTTGTGCAGCTAAACCGGCAGCATATGGAGTTTTCTTTTTAGTACCTTTGTATCCAATTGCTCCTGCTGAACTTCAAGCAATAACATTCCCGTTTTCATCAGCAAAAGTAACAATTGTGTTTTGGTTTGTTGAGTGGATGTGTGCTACACCACTTGTAATGTTCTTTTTCTTAGTTTTACGAGCCATTATTATTTACCTTTCTTTCCTGCTACAGTTTTTCTTGGACCCTTACGTGTACGAGCATTCTTTTGAGTACTTTGTCCACGAACTGGTAATCCTTTACGGTGTCTCATTCCACGGTAGCATTTGATTTCCATTAAACGTTTGATGTTTAATGAAACTTCTCTACGTAAGTCACCTTCTGTTGTGTAAACTTTAGCTGCTTCACGAATTCTTGATAATTCTTCTTCTGATAAATCTTTTACACGAGCATCTTCGCTAATGTTTGCTACTTTACAAATTTCTTTTGCTAATGTTCTTCCAATTCCATAAATGTATGTTAATGAAATAACAACACGTTTATTGTTTGGGATTTCGACGTTTAAAATTCTAGCCATTTAAAATCCTTTCTAACAATTACCCTTGTCTTTGTTTGTGTTTTGGTTGAACACAAATAACACGGATAATTCCTCTACGTTTAATGATTTTACAGTCTTTACACATTTTTTTAACACTTGCTCTAACTTTCATTAGTTCTCCTTATTACTTGTGTCTGTAAGTAATACGTCCTTGTGTTGTATCATAAGGACTTACTTCGACATCAACTGAATCACCTGGTAAGATACGAATGTGGTTAATTCTCATCTTTCCAGAAATATGAGCTTTAATTGTGATGCCATTTTCAAGTTCTACTGAATAATCATCAATTGTAAAAACTTCTTTGACAACACCTTTTATTTTAATAGCATCTTTTGCCAATTAGATTCCTTTCGTTAACACGATTCCTTTTCCATTTTTGATGAGTACAGTGTGTTCATAATGAGCTGTTCTTGTATTATTGGCGCTAACTATTGTTCACCCATCTCTAAGTTGAATAAATTTATTAGTTTGGGCAATCATTGGCTCAATACAAATTACCATACCATCTTTAAGCAATGGACCAGTTCCTTTTTTACCTTCATTGAAAATATTAGGATCTTCATGTAATCTTCTTCCGATTCCATGACCACAAAAGTCTCTTGGTGTAAATAAACCGTGCTTATGGATATATTCACCTATTGCATAAGATATATCACCTGTTCTAGCACCTTTTTTAATCGCTTTTAATCCAGCTTCAAAAGCTCCTTTAGCTACATCAATAAGTTTCTGATCTAGAGGCGAAACTTTTCCAACTGGTTTAGTGAAGGCACTATCACTATAAAAACCTTCTCAGATGCATCCTAAGTCAACACTAACAATGTCGCCTTCTTCTACGATACGATCCGTAGGTATTCCATGGATCAATTGTTCATTAACTGATATACATGCTGTACTTGGAAAACCTTGATAACCTTTAAATGCAGGTTTGGCTCCACGTTTGATTATTTCTTTAAAAGCCAATTGATCAATATCTTTTAAAGAAACCCCTGGTCTTACAAAGTCTCAAACTATTTGCTTGACTTCTGCCAAGATTTGACAAGATTTGGTAATCTTTTGAATTTCTTCTTCTGTTTTTACTCAAGACATAATTAGATCACCTTTCTCTGTAAAAAATAAAATAATCTAACATATATGTTAGATATTTTAAAGTTTATTTATTTTATCACTTTTTTGCAAAATTTCAAGTACCTGTTTTGCAACTTCTTCAGGTGTAGCTGAAGCATCTACAACTCTTAATTCATCCAGCGATTTGTAGTAGTCAATCAATGGTTTTGTTTGTTCTTCATAGATTTTTAATCTGTGTTCAATACGTTCAGGTGTGTCGTCTGCACGTTGAATAATTTGATTAGAACAAACATCACAAACACCTTCTACTTTAGGTGGTTGGAATTCTACATGGTAGCCTGCACCACAATTTACACATGTTCTTCTTCCACTTAAACGCTTAATGATTTCTTCATTATTTACTTGAAGCTCAATAACCACAAATTCAAAGTCTTTAAGCGAATTTAAGAACTCAGCTTGAGCTTTAGTTCTAGGAAAACCATCTAGGATAAAAAATTGGTTATTTTCTTTTAATTTTAAGATTGCATTTTCAACAATTTTATTTGTGATTTCATCGGGTACATATCCACCTGTTGTCACAATGTTTTGAACTTTAAGACCAAGTTCTGTTTTTTGTGCTATTTCGTTTCTAAAAATGTTACCTGTTGATAAATGAATTAAATTGCTTGTTTTTGACAATAAAGAAGCAACAGTACCTTTTCCTGCTCCTGGTTGTCCCATAAAAATCACATTTTTATTTATTTTATTTATCATAATAAACCTTCTACGTTTTCTGCTGAGTTGCTTTCAATATTTTTAATTGATTCTCTTTTTGCTTTTGATAAATTATTTGATTTAATTCTTGCTTGTAATTGCCCTACTGTTTCAAGTGCAACACTTACTAAAATCATAAGACCTGTACCACCGAATGAAATTACACTAGGTAAAATACCAGCCATAATTTCAACAAATTGCATACTTCCTAACGCTAATAAATAGAATGATGAAAACACACTTAATCTAAATACAATCCCAATTAAGTAATCTTGTGTTTCTTCTCCTGGTCTTACGCCTGGAATAAATGTTGAATTTTTAGCGAAATCTTCAGCTATCTTATCAACTTTTGATTGTTGAATTCCCATAACTAATGAGAATGCAAAAATAACAACTATAAGTAATGTAAATCCAATTGGTTGGGTAAATTGCATATTTTGGTTAATTCATTGTTTTGATGCATTATCATCTGGTAGTATGTTTGCAATCATTGTCGGGAATGATAAAACCATCATAGCAAAGATAATAGGCATAATTCCGGCTGGATTTAGTTTAATAGGTAAGAAACCAATGTCTTTTTTAGATTTAGATCTACCTGCTCCTATTTGTTGGATAGGTATATGTCTTTCTGCTACATAAACAATAGCTATAATCATTAAAACAAGTAAGTAAACAAGTATATATGTAAAGAAATTGACTATACCAACAAGTGCCCCACTTGAACCAGATAAATCAACACCTATGTAATGTAAGAATGCTTCTTTAAATTGGAATGGTAACCTAGCAGCAATACCTGTGAAAATAATTAAACTTGTTCCATTTCCAATTCCTTTATTTGTGATTTGTTCTGAAATAAATAAAGCAAATAATGAAGCAGAAGTTAAAACCATCGGAATCATAAAGAATGTTAAAAATTCTTTTGATACAATTCCGTATCCATCCAACTCAATGAATTGACTATTTCCATTACCAAGCGTTTTAATTAAGAAAACAGCTTGTGGATAAGCAATAACAATTGTTAACAATCTAGTAATAATATTTATTTTTCTTCTACCTTGCGGCCCACTCTGACTTAATTTATAGATTGGAGGGAATATTTTTGATTGTAAAATCATCATTATAAGAGAAGCATTAATAAATGGACTAATGCCTAAAGCAAATAGTGAGAACTGTCTAAGTCCTCCACCACCAATTAAGTTTAATGTATTTAAAAAAGAGTTACTACTAATTGCATCTTCATTTTTAATCTTTACAAATGGTAATGTTATAGTTGTTCCTAAAATATAGATAGCCAACATGAGTAAAGTAAAAATAGCCTTCTTCGTTAAATCCTTATTTGTGAAGAATGCTCTTAATCTATTTTTTGTTTTATAGATTAAATTACCCAATGTGCTCGCCCCTTTTTTAAAATATATTGGTATTATATAACAAAATATTTTTTTTCATAGTTTGAGTTAATAAAAAAACACCATTAAAGGTGTGAAATATTCTTTGAAAACTGAATAGTTATTTTAATAATTCATTAAAATGTCTGAAT